>JAWVZW010000060.1:0-8952 GCA_033721975.1 Balneolaceae bacterium | reverse complement strand
GGCAGATGATTGCACCCAGCCAGGGTGTACATCTGGTTATCGATAAAGAATTTTCACCGGGTGAATCGGCCATTATGGTGCCGCATACTGACGACGGTCGAGTTCTCTTTGCCGTGCCCTGGAATGGAAAGATTGTGGTAGGTACGACCGATACTCCGGTTGATGATCCTGAATTGGAGCCGAAGGCCATGGAAGAAGAGATCGAATTCATCCTCAAGCATGCAACCCAGTATCTCACCGGCAATCCAACCCGCAAGGATGTACGAAGCGTTTTTGCCGGATTGCGTCCGCTCGTAAAGGCAGGAGATGATAAGGACACCGCTTCTCTTTCTCGGGATCATACCCTTATTGTTTCAAAATCCGGGCTTGTAACCATCACCGGCGGCAAGTGGACAACATATCGAAAGATGGCTCAGGATACCATCGACCAGGCAGCCACGGTAGCGGGACTGAATGTGCAGGAGTGCGTCACCGAAAACCTTCGCATTCACGGCTGGCTGAAAAATGTGGACAAAGGCGATCCTCTGCACCATTACGGTTCAGACCGTGTGGAAATTGAGAAACTGATCAAGGAAACTCCCGAGCTGGGTGAAAAACTGCATCAGCGCCTGCCCTATCTGAAGGCTGAAGTGATCTGGGGAGTCCGAAATGAAATGGCGATGACTGTGGAGGATGTATTAGCTCGCCGTACCCGTGCATTACTGCTCGACGCACAGGCCAGTGTGGATGCTGCACAGGAAGTTGCGGAATTAATGGCATCCGAAATGGATCAGGATGGTGACTGGATCGTCAAACAGGTGAAAGAGTACGAAGCCTTGGCTGATGCCTACATCCTGAAATAAGTTCAGTCAGATATGAGCCGTGCCTACGGCACTGTGATTTAAAGGGATATCCAACCACCCCGGAATAAATTCCGGGGCAATGATATATACCGTGCCTAAAGGCACTTAAGACCTGGCATAAAATATGCACTAAGAATTCAGTTTTTCCACTTACTGATAGTTCAACTAGCTAACAAAGCTAAATGAATCCCATCATATTCGATAAATCCAAAAATGCCGTAGGCATGGGTCATGTCGTAACCGCGGAATTTATTCCGCGGACTAAAAGCACAAATACTTCCGGAGTGCCGTAGGCACGGATCATATACCCACGGGTGAATTAATCCTTTGCCGCAGGGAACCTCACCTCAAATACCGTACCGCCATCTGATCCCGGTTTCAGGGTATATTCACCATCAAGCTGATGTGTGAGAGTCTCAATCAATTTCATTCCCAGTGACGGATTGACCGGCTGAGAACGTTCCTGTTCAATATCTAAACCAACGCCATCATCGGATATGGTTAATACAATATCATCATTTTCCTGTTCCAGCCCTACATACAGCTCGCCTTTATCCAAACCTACAAAGGCGTGCTTATAGGCATTCACCACCCCTTCATTCAAAAGAAGTGAAAACGGAATGGCCTGATTGATATTCATGGCTACATTTTCACATTCGAATGTATTCTTGATTTTTTTATCCGGCCCTCTAAACGAATCGGCAATCCCCGTAACCAGCTCTTTGATATACTCGGAAACCTGTACATTGGCAAAATTCTCTGTCTTATACAGCTTTTCATGAACCAGGGCAATCGATTGTATCCGAAGCTGGCTATCACGCAATACACTTCGAACTTCTTCATCCTCCAGGTTCCATACCTGCATCTCAATGAGCCCGGATATCACTGCCAGATTGTTCTTGACCCTGTGATGGATCTCAGCCAGAAGTACGTCTTTCTCCTTGAGCGATTCGCTGATCTTCTCTTCCGCTTCTTTTTGTCTGGATATATCACTGGCCACATATATACAGCTTTCCTCATCCATCTGGTCTGAAATTCTTGTATAGGATAGGTTCACGGGAATGATGTCACCTTTACGGGTCACAAACCTCGTCTCCATAGGTCCGCCGGAGGCACGGTTTGCTGTAATCTGCTCTTTGATAAATTCTCTCTCTTCCCCTGACAGCAAATGCCAGAATGTATCACCGGTCAGCTCATCCGCTTCAAACCCAAGTTTCTCCGCTACAGCCCGGTTTACCATTTTAATATTTTCATCCTCATCCGTCACGATAAGCATCTCACCCATCGACTGAATGATATTATTCACATAGGTTCTGGATACCATGCTACGACTGAGATTTTCAGCCATTTTGTTGAATGTATCCGCAAGGTGGGCCAGCTCATCCTTCGTATTCAGGACAATTCTTCTGGACAAGTTACCGTCACCCACTTCCCGGGCAGTTTGGGTTAGCTTTTTGATGGGCCTTGATATGGAACGGTAAACAAGAAAAGCAAGCAAGAGGGCTATGATAAATGCCATTACAGTATAAAAAATGATATTGCGAACCGTGTTGGCAGCAGCGTCCTGAAGATTGCTAAGCTGCTGATCGACCCGCTCATAATAGGCCGACCTCAGCTGGAGCAGAATGGGCAGCAGTGTGTTTCTGAAATAAGGCTCAATGGTTACGTTGAACATTTCATCCCCAAAAGAAGCTTCACGTTCCAGATCAAACATCTCTCTGACAAGGGTATCATAATAGGAAAATGACTGCTGCAGAGAATCGGTAAGGCTGATTATGTCTTCCTGAACTCCCACTCCTTCGCTGTTTACAAGCGTACTGTCAATTCCTTCAGACGAAAGCTCTGACAGTTCATTTTCAAAATTTTCGAGGCTCTGAATGGCAATCTCTTCCGACTGTCTTATCTGAGCGGCAACCGATAGTGACTGATTACCGGCTCTCTGCTTGCCTCTCTCGGTGAGATAATTCCGGGTATAGAGAAGTGAGTTTTGAAGCTGAACGGACATCTCCGTCAGTTTTTGAAGCTGAACGGCCGTACTGCTGCTCTCACTGATCAGTTCATTCTTTATCTCATTGCTCAGATAATAAGATAACCCACCTGTGATGAGTACAAGAAGTCCTACAGTTAAAAAGCTCAGGAGTAATTTGGTACCGATTCTCATGGAGTCGATCTTATTGATATTTCTCCACTCTCTCTGATAAGTCAATAGTCACCGTGCATAATGTACAAACTTTATAATACAACTGTCTGTAAAAGTGCCATTACCTGTCAACATACATGAACTGCGGGGACAAGTTTATGCCTTTATAAGATTTGTGATGGATGAATGATTCTAAAATGATAGAATCTCTTTGGCTTTCTTTGATATTTTTTCAACTGAGGGAAGCACGTGATTCATCAGATCCACGTTATATGGCATCGGGATATCCGGCATTGTCAGTCTCTGCACGGGAGCGTCCAGATGTTTGAAAAGACTTTGTGAGATTTCGGATGCAATTTCCGACCCGAATCCGGCTGTTCTGGAGTCTTCATGTACAATCAGGCAGCGATTGGTCTTGCGAATGGATTCGAATATCATCTCGCGATCCCAGGGTACAATCGTCCGCAGGTCAATTACGTCTGCGGATATACCTGTCTCTTCCATCGCCTCTTCACACCGTTCGCACATAGCTCCCCATGTTACAATGGTCAGATCCTCACCCTCTTGCAGCATGCGTGCTTTTCCGAAGGGTACCACGAATTCATCTCCCGGATAGGGACGCCGTGCATATTTGGAATCCAGCAAATTGCGATGTTCAAAAAAGATCGTCGGATTATTGCTTCGCATGGATGATCGAAGCAGACCCACTGCATCCTCCGCATTGGATGGATACGCTACCTGCCAGCCAACGATATGAGCAAAAAATACTTCATTTGATTCACTATGCCATGGATCACCGCACTTGGCAAAACCGCCGGGCATTCGTACCACCATGGGAGCTGCAAACCTGTTTGCCGTACGCCAGCGGGTGGTACCGGTGTTTTTAATCTGTTCCGTAGCAGGATCCGCATATTTTCGAAATTGAATTTCAGCAACCGGCATAAGTCCGGCATAAGCCAAACCCACCGCCCTGCCGATAATACCTTCTTCCGATAAACTGGTATCGAATACACGCTGGTCTCCATAGGAAGTCTGAAGACCCATAGTAGCTGCATGTACTCCACCCTTTGCTCCCACATCCTCACCAAAAACAACGAGCCGCTCATTCAGTTCAAGTTCTTTGTCGAGTGTTCTTCTTACACCCTCCACAATATTGATGCGCTGTTTCTCCGGATCCGGCTTTTCTGAACCTTCTGGAAGTTCAACTCCTTCAGGCATGAGTCCGCCAATTGTCTGTACTTCTCCCGTATCTTCAAAAAAGACATATTTCTCAGCCTTTTCCTTGTCCGGACCGGGTCGGTTCCAGGCCTGATCAGCAGCTTTTTTTGCAGTCTCGCGGTTTTTTTCCGCCATTTTCTCCCAATCTTCTTCACTCAACGTATCGGGAACAAGATAGGATTTCAGCTTCTCGAGTGGATCACGCTGCTGTTCTTCGCTGATTTCATCATCCTTTTTATAGGCCTGATTGTCCTGATAGGAATGTCCATTCAGCCGGGGTACTGTCAGCCTGATCAAAGCAGGGCCCCTTCTGTCACGTACGTACTGCACTGACTCACTGATTAATGATGCTGCTTCTTCAGGGTCGGTTCCATCCCCATCAAAAATCCGAATATTCTTAAATGAATAGAGATTGTTGGCGATGTTTGCGCCCGGTGTTTGAAAGTCACTGCTTACCGAAATTCCATATCCGTTATCTTCGATGAAAAACAGGACAGGCAAATTCAGTGTCGTAGCCATTGTCAAACTTGACCAAAACCCGTTAGTGGCTACGGATCCGTCACCGCCAAGAATCACGGAAATGGCCTTAGAATACTCATCCTCATTTAAAACATTTTTTCGGTACTCAATAGCCTGAGCCCACCCGGCTGCGGGAGTGTATTGCGATCCTACATCACCTGCCATGGGCAGCACCTTCACTCCTTCCCGGTCGGGCCGGTTACATACAACGCCTATGTCGCGCCCGTCACTGTATCCGCCCGATTTTGCCATGCCGGATGCAATGGCATCTTCCGGCGACAGCCCCAGGGTAAGCATCAGAGGCCGTGATCTGTAATAGGCACTTGCGGCATCGTTTGGATCGGTCAGATGCATACCCAGAAGAATCTGGGCAAGTTCATGCCCGCGGGCAGAAAATTGGTACAGAATCTTTTTGGCAGGTACGAGCTCGCTCTCTTCAAGATCATCAATGGAGCGGGAAAGAAGCATCAGGTCTGCTGCTTTTTTCCAGTCTACTTCAATCGCGGTTAAATTACTTTCTTCGCTCATTCTTATGTCAATGTTGTATTATGACTGAAGACCTCCTTAAAGGAATCTTTGAAGTGGGCCATCTCTTTTTCGGTGCCAATGGTGATCCTCACACAGTTTGGAAGACCAAAAGCATTGATCCTTCGTAAAATAACACCCTTTTCCAACATTCCCTGAGTGAAATCCATGGCATCCTGTTCCGTATCCAGAATCATCATCACGGAATTGGATACCGATCGTACGTAGTTCACCTCATGTGAATCAAAAAATTGATAGAGGTCTTCTTTCCCCTTTTCAACCAGATCCACGCTTTTTTGGAGAAACTCCTTATCCTCATAAGCCGCCAAAGCTGCTGCCTGAGCTGTGGAAGTAGGTTCAAATGTCAATTTTGCCTTGATCATCTCGCTAATCAGATCCGGATGGGCAATGCAATACCCGATACGTAAGCCCGCCAGACCATAAGCCTTCGAGAAAGTACGCAGGATCACCACATTATCTTTTCTGTAGTTGATTGCAGGCAAATACTCCGGATGTGCTTCTGCGTATTCATAATCTGCTTCGTCGGCTATTAACAGCACATTCTCCGGAATTCCGTCAACCAGCCTGCGGTATTCATCTCCATTAATAATCGTACCGGTAGGATTGTTTGGATTTGCAAGATAGATCATCCGTGTCCCGGAGTCGATCGCATTCAGCATTGCATCCACATCAAAGCGATATCCGTCTGTAACGGGCACCTTTTTCAGTTCGGCTCCCCGTACTCCCGCCTGTACAAAAAATCCCACAAAGGTTACATTGGCTGTAACAGCATTCTCACCATTTTTGAAGAACGTTCTGCACAGAATGGATAAAATACTTTCCGAACCAGCCGCCAACAGAACCTCCTCAGGTTTCACGCTGTTTCGATCGGCTATGGCCTTTCGAAGCCTGGTTGCAAGCGGATCCGGGTAGTCCTGGATGGATCGGAGTGCATCAGCCACTGCAGGAGGCACAGCCGGACTGCAGCCCAGCCTGTTTTCATTCGAGGCCAGCTTTGAAATGGAGGCGGGGTTATATTCGTTACGAACCTCAGCAATGGTTTTCCCGGCTACATAGGGTTTAAGCTTTTTAATATTCTCCGGTAATATTTCAGAAAGATTCATACCATGCTTTTTTCTTTGCAATCCACGTATTTTAGTCCATATGGCAGTGCCTAAGTCAGCTTTTCAGAAAAACGGTCAAAGAAACAGGAAAAGCGCTACCACATATATCAAAGAGTAGTAAAATAAAGTGCTCCACATCGAATTAAAAGTAAATTCACCATTTTAAATATGTCCAGTAAACAGATTATCATAACAGGCGCAAGCAGGGGAATTGGCTGCGAAACAGCACTATTTCTGGCCAAAAAAGGTCATAAAGTCATCGCTGTTTCAAGGTCAGAAGGCCGCCTTCGAGAACTTCGTTCCCAGGCTCCTGAGCAGATTGAAATTCTTCCGCTGGACATCACATCCAATAATGCCGGGTCAGTCATTGCCGGTGTATTGAATGACCATCAGACCCAAGCCAATATTCTGATTCACAATGCCGGATTGCTGATCAATAAACCTTTCTCCGAGCAGAGTAATGAGGACATCCAAAGACAATTTGATGTTAATATTCTGAGTCCATTTAAAATGACCAGAGATCTGCTGCCCTCTCTTTCAGAAAACGGGCATATTGTCTGTATCAGCAGTATGGGCGGATTTCAGGGAAGCAGCAAGTTTCCGGGACTATCTGCTTACAGCGCCTCAAAAGGTGCCCTTTCCATACTCAGTGAATGCCTTGCAGCAGAACTACAGGAAATGAATATTGCCTGCAATACCCTTTGTCTGGGTGCGGTTCAGACTGAAATGCTGGAGGAGGCATTTCCCGGGTTTGACGCTCCAGTTGAACCATCGCGCATGGGTGAATACATCGGCGAGTTTTCTCTGACCGGTAACAAGTTCTATAATGGACAGGTACTGCCTGTAACCCTTGGCAACCCCGGATAGCTTGGGCATGAAAAAAATCCGGGCTTTTGGTACATTAACTCAACACAAAGATCCATCTACAGACCACTAACTTTATTCAAATGAAGAGATTCGTCATCGCTCTCACATTTCTCCTGCTCGGCAATGGTATTTTATCCACAGCTCATGCGCAGACTTCTTCACCAACCCTTCAGTTGGCCGGCGGGAATGTACTGAACGGTACACTTACCGGTACCATGCTCGGTGCAGCAACGATGGCTATCAACAATGATGAAGATATCACACCGCTAAGAATAGGAATCGGTGCCGGAATATTGGGAGGTTTTGGTGTGGCACTTTATGATATCGTCACCTTGCCAAACGGCCAGGAGTTCTACATCTCCGGGGTCTTCAATGACGGCAGAAACTCCTCCATAATTGTTCTTTTGGATACCTTCTACGGTGCAGCCGGCGGAGCCATTTTGGGGTCGGCAGTGACTCTGATCTCCAATGAACCGGTAATAGAGGGTATTCGGCTGGGTGCGGGAATTGGAGCGTGGGCAGGATTTGGATTTGGCCTTTTTGACAGTTTTGTTCTGGCTGAAAGGAACCGTGATTTTATGGCTTCATCGCTGATAAACCGCTCCTCACTCCTGGAGATGGAATCCGAATCGTTGTACGTAGGATTTATCCGTCCTGCAGTCCATCAAAGTTTAAAAATCCGGCCAAACGCACTGAACCTGGAAACGGATCCTGTGATCAATCTGATCTCTCTTCGTAAATCATTTTGATGGATCCATTCCAGCTGCTTCCACCAGAGAAAGCCGGCTCAGCAGTATTTTATGAACCGTGCCCTTCCTCTTTTACTTCTGCTGTTGCAAGGGTTTTAATCAACTCCCTTGTTGTATTTACATGACCCGACAAAGATGGATTGATGCCATCGCTCAGATAGTACCACGCCTCAGGAGGTGATCCCATCCGTTTTCCTAAGGGATCCACAATATACCCGGGTTTGCCGAGCAGAATCTGACGTATTTGTGACAAGTCCTTTTCATCGATATCAAAATCAAAGAGCTCCATTTCATCCAGCAGTCCGGGAATCACCGGAGCGGGAGAAATCCACACGGGAGGATTATCTGTCACCGTTTTTATAGCATCCTGGATTGAAGCAAGATTTTCCCACGTTTCTGAGAGTGGTAAAAGAGTCCGGTTTGGCAGAAAATTGAGCCGGATTGAATCAAATAATCCGAGCTGAACAATTACCCAGTCAGGATCATGGCTCAGCACATCCCGGTGCATTCTTCTCAGGGCTTCTGAAGTAGTATTATTACTAATTCCCGCGTTGATAAACGTAAATTCTGCCTCAGGAACGGTAATATTAAGGATATGCTCAAAAATAGAGAACCATCCCTGAAGATCATCCGTTGCTGAATCACCCAATGCAACAATCGTGTCGTCCTTTTCGAATGGGAGCTGATCAACCCAATCGGTAACCTCATCCTCTCTCAACATTTCGAGTGCTGCCTCTTTTGCAGTCTGGCGGAACATGCTTCTCAATTTCTCCAGCTCAGAAAGTTTAAGTCCCATCAATTCTGCAATGGCGGACTCATTAGAGATGCCGGGCAGCAGCGGAAACTGTTTTTCCAGATTCAAAAACTGAAGCAGGTATTTTTCGAGCGCTTCTTTCTCTTTTTTATTCGCTTTTTTTGTCATTCGTTTAATTTGATTACTGATTCAATAATTCTTTGCTCAACTTGCT
>JAWVZW010000059.1:0-8966 GCA_033721975.1 Balneolaceae bacterium | reverse complement strand
GGGCTTTTTTAATTTCCTCTTATCAGTTCTCTATGCTTTTGAGACGATTTGGTCGGTTTAGCTGTTCATGACCGAAACGGCAAGCCTTCCTTTCATCCGTTCTGCGCGAACGGAAACGGGACTGTTTGGATAGTCATTCAGAATGGTGTCGATGGCACTTTCAGCTTCTGCTCTCATACCAGCTTCTCTGTATGCTTCAGCTGCTGAAAACAGATTGAGCGGAGTTGTACTCTCGTTCACATCCCAGTTGGCTGCACGTTCAAACATCGTGGCCGACTCTTCATACCGTTCAAGTTCAGCAAGTATACTTGCATGGAGCGAAATAGGTGATACACCGATCACACCGGATGGCACCTCATAGTTTTGAATATGCTGCAAAGCTGTTTCATAGTTACCCAGTTCAAACTCTGAGGAAGCTGCATAATAGCGTGCCAGGTTACCGGCTTTTGTGTTTTCGTAATTGGCTGCTATCTGATTAAATCCGAGCGTAAAATCGGCTTCACTGCCTTCAAGGGCAGTTTCATAATTACCCTGAAGATATTCCTGTTCAGCAATACTGAGAAGCTCCCGGGCAGTCTCTTCCTGCTGCGAGCTGTGGACCACGTAAGCGATTGTCAGGCCGATGGTTAAAACGATTGCGATACCGCCTCCCCAAACTGCTGCTTTATTGTTGTTATAGAAGTGCAGAAGGCGAGAGGAATATTCAATCAGCAGATCCTGTTCGAGATCTTCCTTCGATAGTTTTTTACTCATTTTCTTGGTTAAAAAATTGTGCTGGGGTTAATGACGTATCGGTCTGTTCTTAGACTCGTAAAGGTATCACTGTTTGCTGTTTTGTCCAAGTAAAAACCACTTCTGCTGCATCAGCCAAGCACCCCATGCTGAAGGGAATAAACCGTATCGCACCGTCGTGCAATCTCATTTTCATGCGTAATCAGAACAATGGAAACTCCTTCAGTCTCACGCAGCTCAAAGAGAAGCTGTAGGATGGACTCTGTATTCTTTTCATCCAGGTTTCCGGTGGGTTCGTCAGCCAGGATGATGGACGGATTATTCATCAGTGCCCGGGCCATGGATACACGCTGTTGTTCACCGCCCGAAAGTTCCGTGGGACGATGTTCTAGTCTGTCACTGAGCCCGAATCTGTCCAGCAGGTCAGATGCCCGCTGAGTGGCATCATCATGACTCTTCCCGGCAATAAGTGCAGGCATCATCACATTTTCAACGGCAGTGAATTCAGGGAGCAGGTGATGAAACTGAAATACGAATCCGATGTGGGTGTTTCTGAGATCTGCCAGTTTTTCGGGTTTATAGCTGTAAATGGATTCGCCATGCCAGAATACGTCACCCGAATTAGGCCGATCAAGACCTCCGAGAATGTGCAAAAGCGTGCTTTTTCCGCTTCCGCTGGAACCAACAATTGAAATCAATTCGGATTTATTTACGCTCAGATTTACACCGCGTAAAATCTGCAGATCATCACCGTTCGATTTTGACTTATAGGTTTTCTTGATCTCAGCGCATTCCAGCACAGTTTCTTTTTCCATGTGCAGAGGTTTAAGCTTTGTTTTTGAATTCAGGAAAGATAACGGGTTCGATAGACAGACAGGCTGTGGTTTCCGGATCAATTTCGAGCGACACACCGCATATTCGATTATCCTTGTCGGCTATTTTATATCTCTGCGGGGTTCCGAGCGTAAACCGGCGAATGGAGGTGTCTTTATCCATCCCGATCACTGAATCGAAGGGGCCTGTCATGCCTGCATCTGTGAGATATCCCGTTCCGCCCGGTAAAATACGTGCATCATTTGTGGGGATGTGGGTGTGCGTGCCGATCACGGCAGAAACCTGTCCATCAAAATTCCATGCAAAAGCCAGTTTTTCCGCAGTGGCTTCCGCATGAAAATCTACAAAAACTATATCCGCCTCTTTTTTGATGCGTTCCAAAGCCCATTCACACGTGCTGAACGGATCATCAATCTGCTGCATGAAGGTTCGTCCCTGCAGGTTAAGTACACCGATCTTGATTCCGGGTTTTCCGGAATCGTATACGCCATAGCCATATCCTGCATTCCCTTTCGGGTAATTAAGGGGCCTCAGCAGGTTTTTATCCGTTTTCATATACGAGAATATCTTCCACTTATCAAAGGAGTGGTTGCCGCCCGTAATCACGTTCACGTCCAGATCATACAAACGCTTGACGATGTGCCGGTTAAGGCCACGGCCTTCGTGTGAATTCTCTGCATTGGCTATGATGAAATCCGGCTGATACTTATCCCGAAGGGGAGGAAACATGGTTTCCAGTAAATTAAGACCCGGTTCACCAACTATATCAGCAATAAAAAACAGGCGCAGTGGCTCAGCCATTATAAATAATCAACGATTTATAAATTTAAATAAATTGGATTCAGTCGGTAAGATAGAGGGTTCACAGCTTATACGTAAATAGAAACCGTGATAAAGTGACTGATGCTGCCGGCCAGAACAAAGAGATGCCAGATACCATGGGCGAAGGGGTGATGCTTATCGAGCATATAAAATATTAGACCCATGGTATAAAAAAGACCTCCTGCAACGAGCCATGAAAATCCAGCAGCAGGTATAGCAGCGGTCAAAGGTTCCACAACCGTGACCACAAGCCAGCCCATCAGCAGGTAAATGATAATGGGTAGAATTCTGTGTCCTTTGCTTGGAATCAGGTCGATGACAATTCCAATCATGGCAAGCCCCCAGACGATGGCAAAGAGCGTCCAGCCCAGTTCTCCCCGCAGTGTGACCAGTGTAAACGGTGTATAGGTGCCGGCTATCAGGAGATAAATGGCAACATGATCAAATTTCTGAAATATTTGTTTCAGATTCCCCCGCATACTATGATAAAGCGTGGAAAACAGATAGAGAAGAAAAAGGGTAGATCCGTAAATGGTGAAGCTTACGGTTTTCCAGATGTCTTGCTGTTTTAGGGAGAGGTAAAGAAGCAGAAAAAAACCTGCGGCGGCCGCAACTGTACCTGCCAGATGCGTATAGCTGTTAAAACGTTCTCCTTTATACAATGATTGGGGATATAATAATTGAAATGGTAAAAATACTGTTAATCAACAACGTCCTTCAGGATCATACAGTATGTACGGATGCTGTATAATTAACTCACTTCCTGAACAAAGCTTTCAAGCATCTGATTTACTTGATCCATGAGGTCACTTTCTTTGTCCTCTATATGATTGAGCTGGGATCGCAGTTCAAAAACTTCTTCAGCGATACTCAGGCAGGCCAGAATCATGATTGTGGAATCGGGTTGATTGGACAGCTGGTTTCGGTACATTTTAAACTTTTCGTCCACATACTGTGCAATCTTGCGGGTATTTTCCACCTCGCTGTCTTCTACCTTCAGCGGAATCTGTTTACCCAAAACAGTAACTTTTATCGACTGCATGCTAGTGGTCCTCCAGGTGATGGTCAATTTTTTCTATCAGTCCGGTAATCTTATGACGCATAGCGATTCGCTCGGATTCATTGATAGAGGAGAAGATGTCAGTTTGATCATTCTGAATCTCGTCAAGTTTTTGCTTGAGCTTCAGATTTTCGCGGGACAGCTCTTTATTCTGCTTTTTTAGAAGCTGAATGTGTGAGCGTAACTGCTCCAACAGTTTGTTAAACGTCTCTTTCTGAATTTCACTTATGGCCATAAGCTATTCATCTGCATACGTTAACACATACTATACCTTTTTAAGGAATAGGGTTCAGATATGTGTGTGAATTACGATCTCAGTTTTGCACCGGTACTCTTCTCAAGTGACTGAACAATCTTTTGAACTACCGGTTCTACGTCTTTGATAGTCAGCGTTTTATTAGAATCTAAAAAAGTGAGCCTAAATGCAATACTTTTTTTCTCATTTCCCAGGTTTTCACCTTCATAAATGTCAAACACTGAAACGTTGTGTAATATTTTACCGGCCTCTTTTCGGATTGTTTCCATGAGTGTTCCGGCCCGGACCGATTTGTCGACCACAAATGCGGCATCAAATTCAAAGACGGGATAACGGGGTACAGGTTGATAGCGAACATCATCTGATCCGGCCCCCAGGCTGAAAAGCTTTGAGAGATTAATTTCTGCAGTAAATGTCTGCGCCTCAACGTCAAAACCATTCATGACCTCTTTTTGAGTGCGCTTTAAAACAGCAATCTGTTCACCTTCTAAGGTATATGTCAAAACATGATTGGTCTCGGCTTCCGTAGTATATTGATCCGAGAAACCGATCTGATTTAAAAAGGATTCAAGATCTGCCTTCAGATCAAATACGGTGAATGATCTGGACTCAGAGCCCCATGATTCGGGCGATTCTATTCCGCAAAGCCCCATCAGCAGATGGATTTCTTCTTTTACTCCCTCAACCCAGGATCCCTTGTCATCTTTTTGAAAGGTATGGCCGATTTCAAAAAACCGAAGTGTTTCAGCATTCCGATTCAAATTGTATGCAACTGATTTGAGAAATCCTCCCTCCAGGTGTGTTCGCAGGGTAGTGTTTTCCTGTGAAACCGGATTCAGGGCTTTGATCTGAAGGTCCTCGCCTGCAAGTAAATCCGCTTCCTCTCCGGACAGCAGCGTGTTGGTAGAGATCTCTTTATATCCGAGTGATCGCGCAGCATTTTTGGCATTCTTTTGAAATCTCTCCAGTTCTGAAAGTGATTCAGGCGCAATGAAAGGGGCACTGGTCGGTCTGGGTATATTGTTGTAGTCATAAACCCTTCCTACTTCTTCGATGAGATCAATTTCTCTGGATACATCCGGACGGAATGACGGGACCACACAGCTGAGTATATCCTTATCTTTTTCAGTTACAGTAAATTCGAGCCTCTCCAGTATCCCGGCTGCCTTTTCAATGGATATATCCGTACCGAGAACACTGTTCAGTCTGGATATTCGAAGTTCTGTCTCTACGGGTTGATGTGAAACAGGGTGGACGTCCTCAGAACCATCTGCTATTGAACCGCCGCTCAATTCCGCTATCAGTTTGGCAGCTCTCAGGGCTGCTTTCAGCTGTAATTCGGGATCGATTCCGCGCTCAAACCGATAGCTGCTGTCGGTTTGCAGAGCAAGATGTTTGGAGGTCTTTCGAATGGATGAAGGCTCAAACCAGGCACTTTCAATCAGAATATTGGAGGTCTTCTCATTCACCTCACTGTTTTCACCTCCCATCACTCCTGCAATGGCAACGGGTCCTTCAGCATCACATATAAACAGCGAATGAGGCGGCACTTTTCGGGTTACACTATCGAGGGTTGTGAATTCCGTTTCAGAATCAAACGACTGCACAATTATTTTCTTTCCGCGTATCAGATCATAATCAAATGCGTGAAGCGGCTGACCCACCTCGTGTAAAACAAAGTTGGTTACGTCCACCACATTATTGATCGGTCTAAGGCCGATGGATATAAGTCGGTTTTTAAGCCAGTTGGGAGACTCACCAATGGAAACATTTTCAACCAGGAGTGCTGCATAACGATTGCACTTATCAGAATCCCGGATATCGATTGAGATTTTTGGTTCCAGCGATCCCGACAGATCGGATTCTCCGAGATCAGGATAGGGGCTATTGAGTGAGAGACCGGTTACAGCTGAAAGGTCACGAGCCACACCGATATGACAGGAAGCATCCGGCCTGTTAGGAGTCAGGCCAATCTCAAAGATGGTGTCCTTTTCAATCTGAAGTGCTTCAGCCAACGGTGTACCCGCATTCAGAGAGGGATCAAGGGTCATAATGCCTGAATGGTCATCACTGAGTCCCAGTTCGGCTTCCGAGCAGATCATTCCTTCCGAAACCTCACCGCGAAGCTTAGCTTTTTTGATGGTCAGATAATTGCCGTCATCCATCGGAACCGGGAGAGTGGCTCCAACTGTTGCAACCGGCACTTTCTGCCCGGATGCAACATTTTTGGCACCGCATGCTATCTGAACGATATCGGATCCCAGGTCTACATCACAAAGAGATAGTTTGTCGGCATTGGGGTGATTCCGGACGTTCTTAACCTCACCGACCACAAATCCATCAAATCCGCTGCCGATATTCTCAATTTCCTCTACTTCAAGACCCAGCAGCGTCAGTTTATCAGCAGTCTCTTCAGGAGATAGGTCAAGATCAATATATTCTTTGAGCCAGTTATAGGAGATTTTCATGACTTAGGCGTACAAAAAATGCGTTATGATTTAAACTGATTGAGGAACCGTATGTCGTTATCATACAAAAGGCGAATGTCATCGATACCATATCTGAGCATAGCAATTCGATCCACACCCATGCCAAAAGCATAGCCGGTGTATCTTTCTGAATCCACACCGACGGCATTAAGCACATTTGGATCTACCATCCCTGCGCCCAGAATTTCCAGCCATTGGCCGGATTTTTCGTCTCCCCACCAAACATCCATTTCGATGCTGGGTTCGGTAAACGGGAAAAAAGAGGGACGAACACGATACTTGACATCACTTCCATACATCAGCCTTGCGAACATGACGAGAGTTTCTATGAGCTCTCCCATTGTCACGTTCTCATCCACATACAGGCCCTCTACCTGATTAAACTGAAAATAGGATTTGGCCGTTACTGCCTCATTCCGGAAAACACGCCCGGGCATGATGGACCTGATGGGAGGATTATTCTCCTTCATCAGCCTGATTTGAACAGGGGAGGTGTGTGTCCTCATCACAAGATCCTGAGATTCACCTCTATCATCCTTCCGTATAAAAAAGGTATCCTGCATATCCCTTGCCGGATGATCAGGCGGAAAATTGAGCGCAGTGAAATTATGAAAATCATCTTCCAGTTCAGGTCCGTCAGCTATGTTGAATCCAAGCCGTAGAAAGATCTGTTTCATCTCATTCAATGCAATGGTAAGCGGATGAAAAGAACCGGTGTAGGAGGGTTCAACGGGAATAGTGATATCATCCTTGGGACCGAATTGAGGTGTATTCTGCTGATCCAGATTTTCTTTTGCATCAGCAAATTTGTCCTGAGCAAGGACTTTTACCTCATTCATGAGTTTACCCACGGAGGCTTTTTCCTCTCTGGGAACGCTGCCCATCAGCTTGAACATTTCCTGAACCCTTCCATTTCTGGATAAAAATTCTAAACGGAAATCTTCAAGTGATTGAGCGTCAGTAATTTTAAACTCTTCTACATCTTTTTTAAGGGCAGTGATTTTTTCGATCATTTAACCGGAAGAAGATTGGGGGATAGGTAGTAAAAAAAAACCGGCAAACCATATTTCAGATCTGCCGGTTTGTCGAAAATAAGGAAATCAGTTAACTGCTTCTTTAACAATTGCAGAAAATGTTTCCGGATCACGAACGGCGATGTCAGCCAGCATCTTTCGATTTAATTCCATCTCATTGGCTTTCATTCCGTGTATCAACTTGGCATAGGTGGTTCCGTTGAGTCGGGCAGCGGCATTAATACGTGTAATCCAGAGCCTTCGGAAATTTCTCTTTCGAGCTTTCCTGTCGCGGTATTGGTATTGTAAACCTTTTTCGACCGCATTTTTGGCAACAGTATAAACGTTTTTTCGTCTGCCCCAGTAGCCTTTCGCCTGCTTCAGTATCTTACGGCGACGGCGACGGGAAGCCACCAGATTTGTAGAACGTGGCATTTTGTATACGTTTAGTGGTTATTAATTGAAAATAGTTTAGCTTCCGTAAGGAAGAAGATCTTTCACAGAACTTTCATCAGCTTTGTGAACCAATGTGTCCTTTCCAAGATTATTCTTCCTCTTGGCATCTTTTTTGGTAAGAATATGGCGCTTGTATGCTTTCTTGCGCTTAATTTTACCGGAACCGGTAAACTTAAAACGTTTTTTCGCGCCGCTATTCGACTTCATTTTTGGCATGGTTTCCTTATTTAACTGATAATTATCAAAGACTGGAAAGATAAGAACAAGATTGATAGGATGAAAACATTCATTACCCTTTTTCAGGGGCAAGAATCATAATCATTCTACGGCCTTCCATGGTTGGTTTTGATTCGATCTTACCGACATCACTCAGGCTTTCTGCGAGTTCATTCAGCAGTTTTTCACCCTGCTCAGTGTAAAGCATATCACGTCCCCTGAACTGCACGGTGGCTTTAACTTTATCGCCACCCTCAAGAAACTCCCTGGCATGACGAGTTTTGAACTCCAGGTCATGATCATCGGTGGTAGGCCTGAAACGAAGTTCTTTCACCTGTATGGTGTGCTGCTTTTTCTTGGCTTCTTTCTCTTTTTTCTTTTTCTCATACATAAACTTACCGAAATCAATCACCTTGCATACTGGGGGTCTGGCGTTGGGCGCCACCTCTACCAAGTCAAGATTAAAGGATTCGGCAATTTCAAGAGCACGTTCAATGGGTACGATTTCATGCTCTTCATCGGGCTTGATCAAACGAACTTTGGATGAACGGATCTCATCATTCACCTTTGGACGATCGTCATCACGTCTTCTTCTTATGGTTCTTCTTCTAGCGATAAGTTACCTCTGTGTTTTATGATTGGTTTGGTGGAAGTGAGTGGGAAGCAATTTCTTCCTTCACTGTGTTGAAAAATTCGTCGAGCGGAAACGTTCCAATATCGCCCGATTTATGCCTTCTTACAGACACGGAGCGGTCATTTCGCTCATTGGAACCTACAATTAACATATATGGAATTTTTGCATTTTCTGCATCCCTGATTTTGCCTCCGATTTTATCGGATCGTAAATCCGTTTCAACACGGATGCCTGCACCTGAAAACATCTCTGCAATCTCGTTTGCGTAGTCATTGAATTCATCGGCAATCGGAAGCACTTTCACCTGCAGCGGTGCCAGCCATAGAGGGAAATCACCCGCAAAATGTTCTATCAGAATACTTACAAACCGTTCCATGGATCCGAACGGGGCCCGGTGAATGATAACCGGCCGGTGTTTTTCATTATCAGACCCCACATAGGTGAGATCAAATCT
>JAWVZW010000058.1:0-8990 GCA_033721975.1 Balneolaceae bacterium | reverse complement strand
TTTCTTGGCAACACCGCCGTAGGTCTTCGCCATTACATTGGTAATCGCTGCCGTTAACGTGGTCTTGCCGTGGTCTACGTGACCTATCGTACCGATGTTCACGTGTGGCTTGGTACGCTGAAATGTCTCTTTTGCCATGGTGTTATTGGTTAATTAGTGTATTAAGCTTGTTGTTCGATTATTTCCTGAGCTTTGGATTCAGGTACGGCTACATATTCAGAGAACTCCATTGCATAAGCTGCACGTCCCTGAGTGAGCGACCGGAGGTCGGTTGAGTAGCCAAACATCTCAGACAGAGGTACCTGTGCTTTCACTACAGAACCTTCTGCATTGTTATCCATCTTCTGGATGATTCCCCTTCGGCCGTTCAGGTCACCTATAACATCTCCCATATACTCTTCGGGAGTGGTAACCTCTACCGTCATTACCGGTTCGAGCAGCTGTGGAGCAGCTTTCTTCGCTGAATTTCTGAATGCAAGCCGGGCACAAAGCTCAAAGCTGAATGCATCCGAGTCAACATCGTGGTAGGATCCATCAAATAACCGCACGCCAATGTTCTGGGCTGCATAATTTGCCTGGATACCGTTCTTCATCGCTTCACGGAATCCTTTCTCCACAGAAGGGATGTATTCACGAGGAATATTACCACCTACGATTTCATTGATAAACTTGAAGCCTTCGCTGACCGTAACTTTCTTATCATCGTCAGCATACTGCTCGAAATGCTCAATAGGAGCAATTTCAAAATCGATGTCGGCAAATTTACCGCGACCACCTGTTTGCTTCTTATAAACCTCACGGTGTTCAACAGGCTTGGAAATCGTTTCACGGTACGATACCTGAGGCTGACCAACATTCGCTTCAACCTTGAATTCCCGCTTCAGACGATCCACAATAATTTCGAGGTGCAATTCACCCATTCCGGCAATCGTAGTCTGTCCGGTTTCTTCATCTGTTGTAACCTTAAAGGTCGGATCTTCCTCAGCCAGCTTAACAAGACCATTGGTGAGCTTCTCGGCATCCGCTTTGGACTTCGGCTCAACCGCAAGCTTGATCACAGGCTCGGGGAATGTAATTTTCTCAAGCAGAATCGGGCTGTCAACATCACAGAATGTATCCCCGGTATTCACCTGCTTCACACCTACCGCAGCGGCAATATCACCGGCACGTACAATGTCGATATCCTTCTTGTCATTCGCGTGCATCTCAAGAATACGGCCTACTCGTTCACGCTCACCGGTTGTGGCGTTCAGGATGTAGGATCCTTTTTCAAGAGTACCGGAATAAACCCGGAAGAAGGTCAATTTACCTACATAAGGGTCGGTCATGATCTTGAATGCAAGAGCAGAAAAGGGCTCTTCAACATCAGGATTACGCTTCATTTTCTTCTCAGGATCCCTTGGGTCCGTACCGGTTACAGCTTCCACATCCAGAGGACTTGGGAGGTATTCGATCACTTTATCAAGAAGAATCTGAACACCTTTATTTTTCAGGGCTGTTCCGCAAAGCACGGGAGTAATATCCCTGGCAAGCGTTGCTTTCCTGATGGCGTTATTGATTTCATCTTCCGTGATCTCCTCTTCCATGAGGTATTTTTCCATCAGCTCATCATCATGATCAGCGATCGCTTCGAGCATCACTTTTCGATACTCATCAGCTTTGTCCTTCATGTCGGCAGGAATGTCTACAACCTCATACTTGGCACCCAGTGACTCATCATCCCAGATGATACCGTTCATATTAATAAGGTCAACCACTCCCTGGAAGTTGTCCTCGGCACCGATTGGAATCTGAATCGGAATCGGGTTGGCGTTGAGCTTGTTTTTCATCTGCTCAATCACGTTGTAAAAGTCTGCACCTGTACGGTCCATTTTATTTACAAACGCCATTCGGGGCACATTATACTTGTTTGCCTGTCGCCAAACTGTTTCAGACTGAGGCTGAACAGCACCCACAGAACAGAATACACCAATAGCACCATCCAGTACACGCAGAGATCGCTCTACCTCAACGGTAAAGTCTACGTGACCCGGGGTATCAATAATATTGATTCGGTGATCTTTCCAGTGGCAGTGTGTGGCCGCAGAAGTAATGGTGATTCCGCGTTCCTGCTCCTGCTCCATCCAATCCATGGTAGCGGCGCCATCATGCACCTCACCCATTCGGTGGCTACGGCCCGTGTAGAACAGTATTCGCTCGGTGACCGTAGTTTTACCGGCATCGATATGCGCCATGATTCCGATGTTCCGCGTGCGGCGGATACGATCGATAATCTTGGGATCTGTTTTTGACATTACTTCTGACATAATAATTCGGCTTTAAATAATTTCTTCGTTGTACTTAGAATCTGAAATGGGCAAACGCCTTGTTGGCTTCGGCCATTCTATGTGTTTCGTCTTTCTTGCGGACCGCGCCCCCTTCATTCTTGGACGCATCAATCAGCTCACGGCTCAGGCGAATCGCCATTGATTTATCGTTACGCTGACGGGAAGCGCGAATAATCCATCGCATTCCCAAAGCTGTTCCGCGATCACTGCGAACTTCAACCGGTACCTGGTATGTAGCACCACCCACTCGCCGGCTACGCACTTCCACTACAGGAGTAGCGTTGCTCAGAGCTGTTCTAAAAACTTCAATCGGTGCTTCACCGGTTTTTTCTTCAATTACTTCAAATGCTTGATATAAAATCTTTCGTGCGACACCTTTTTTGCCGTCTCGCATGAGATTATTTACAAACCGGGTTACCAATTTATCCTGAAAAATCGGATCCGGCTGTACTTCTCTTTTTTCTGCCTTTCTTCTGCGCATAATTAATAAGGTTAAAAATCCTGGTTACCCTTTTGGTTTCTTGGTGCCGTAATGGCTTCTTCCCTGTTTACGGTCATTGACACCCGCCGTATCCAGTGTACCACGTACGATGTGATAGCGCACACCGGGAAGGTCTTTCACACGACCGCCTCTTATCAGCACGATACTGTGTTCCTGCAGATTATGCCCTTCGCCAGGGATGTAAGCAGTCACTTCCATACCGTTGGTCAGGCGTACCCTGGCCACCTTACGGAGCGCAGAGTTAGGCTTCTTAGGAGTGGTTGTGTAAACACGGGTACAGACACCACGTTTCTGTGGGCAGTTTTGCAAAGCCGGAGCAGTTGTTTTGCTCGTCTTGCTTTTTCTACCTTTGCGTATGAGTTGTTGTATTGTAGGCACGGATTTACCTGTTTGGTTTCGTAAAATCTAGAGCTCATTAAGATAGCTATTTACGTTGCATTAAAGCAAAATTTTCAAGCTAAATTTTCTCTGATACCCCTAAAAACTTTTATACGGCCTGATAACCATCATCTGGGATACATTTTAGCACGTAATTATAAATAGACTGTTATAACACAGTATATCAATTTTGAAACTACTCGATCTCCACAATCTGAGCCGCAAGCGTCTTGAAGCGCTCCAGGCAAGCGGAATTGAATCACCCGAGGATTTACTCTATCTGTTCCCAAGGCGGTATATCGACAAATCACACATTGTGCCCATCGCAATGCTTCGGGAAACAGGTGAACCGGTCACGGTTATCGGTAAAGTCGAATCAACAAATGTAACCGGTTACAAGCGCAGCAAAAGGCTCGAAGTTATTATCCGCGATGATTCAGGAGCCATGAAGGCTGTTTTTTTCAAGGGATGGAGATATTTCATTACACAGTTCAAGGAGGGAAAATGGGTGGCCCTGTATGGCAAAGCCAAAAAATACGGACGGAACATGAGCATGGCCCATCCGGAAGTGGACCCGGTTCAGGATCCGGATGATCTCCAAAAGTTTGAAACCCTGATTCCCATTTATCCGGGAAACAAGCATTTCTCGAAAGCCTATATCTCCAATCCGCTGATAAAAAGCTGGACGGAACAGATTCTCGACTCAGCCCAGGTACCCGAATTTTTACCTGAAGAGATCCTGAAAAGACACGCTTTTCCAAAAAGGCATGAGGCTTTTAAAACCATTCATCAGCCCCGCTCGCGAAAAGAAGCCGATGAAGCCCTTGAACGCTTCAAGTATGAAGAATTTTTCCTTTTTGAGCTGAGCATGGCCAAAATCAAAGATATTCGTATAGAGAGGTCTGAAGGAACAACTCTCGCGCCGGGTCCCCTCACCAAAAAGTTCTTTAATGACATTCTGCCCTTCACTTTGACAGAGGGCCAGAAACATGCCTTGTCTGATATCAAAAATGACCTGCAATCGGGCCTTCAGATGAACCGGCTGATCCAGGGAGATGTGGGTGCCGGGAAAACCGTAGTTGCCATCGGTGCGATGCTGATGGCTGTAGACAATGGCATGCAAGCCGCTCTAATGGCCCCCACTGAGATATTGGCTGAACAGCACTATCAAACTATCAAAAGCTACCTTGAGCCGCTCGACATTAATTTCAGGCTGCTGACAGGGGGACAAAAAACCGCTCTGCGCCGGGACATCCTGACCGATATAGAAGGCGGAGGTTGTCAGATTGTAGTGGGTACACACGCCATTTTCCAGGAGGCGGTCACTTTTCACAGTTTGGGTATGGCCGTCATTGATGAGCAGCATCGATTCGGCGTTAAGCAGAGAAATGAGATGCTTCTGAAGGGTGATCACCCGCATTTGCTGGTCATGTCGGCAACCCCCATTCCCCGTTCACTGGCCATGACGATCTATAGTGATCTTGACATATCCATCATTAAAGGATTGCCATCCGGCCGAAAGCCCGTAAAAACTGCCGTTCGTACCGAGAAGGAACGGCAGAATGTATATGACTTTCTGGAAGAGAGCGTACGGGGAGGCGATCAGGCCTATATTGTTTACCCGCTTATCGAAGAGTCGGAAGCTATGGACCTCAAGGATGCAACCATGGGTTATGAAAAGCTTCAGCGGCGTTTCCCGGATATCACCATTGATCTTCTGCATGGCAAGATGAAGCCGGAAGAAAAAGATGACGTCATGAAACGTTTCGTAAATGGAGAAACACAAATACTCGTATCCACGACCGTTATTGAAGTGGGAGTGGATGTCCCCAATGCCTCCATCATGATCATTGAACACGCTGAACGGTTCGGGCTATCTCAGCTGCACCAGCTTCGGGGACGAATCGGCAGAGGCGGCAAACAGAGTTATTGCATTCTGATGCCCGACACCAAACTGAGCGAACAGGGACGATTCAGGCTCCGGAAAATGATAGACACCAATGATGGTTTTGAGATCGCTGAAGCTGACCTGAAGCTCCGCGGACCCGGTGATTTTCTGGGCACCAAACAGAGCGGTCTTCCAGATTTTCGGTTCGCGGATATTGTGGAAGACAGATTACTGCTCGAGCAGGCAAAAAATGACGCGTGGAATATCATTAAAAGTGACGCGGATTTAGAAAAACCAAATCATGCTAAATTGAAAAAAGTGTTCAAGCCTTATTTCAAAGAGAGATCAGAGTATTTCGGAATTGGCTGAGTCTGATCAAGCCGCCTTGGAGATTCATCAATGGATAAAAAAAGCCATTCCAGATTAACTTCTGAAATGGCTTTACATCAATACCTACCGGAAATCTGTTTTTTTATTGCTAGGAGTCCATAGCCTTGTCAATCAGCATTTGAATATGTGCCGTGTGAGCCCTGGTTTCGTTATTTGCAGATCTTCTGTCAGCGATCATCTCATCGATTCGCTGCAGATTATAGAGTGCAGCAGATTTGGCAATCGTGTCATGGTTGTCGCTTTCAAGTATGCCAATCAACCGTTGAGTGTATTCGATTTGAAGATTTTGCCGGAATGTATTCACATTACCATTCCTATCCTCCTCAAAGATCGCGGACGTCAAATCCCCGGTTACGTCTGCAACTGAGTACTCATTGCCATATGTTCTGGAATCCGTCATCCGCTTCATGGTACTCGGATGCAGAAGGTGATTAAGCACGTTGGCTTGAGTGCTCAGAACCATGTCATGAATTTTGGGATCTTCACCGGAAGAGAAGAAGTTGAATCCACGACGCTGAATCTGAAGATAGCTGTACACTTCGTGCGATGAACTGTAAGCGTCCGGTGCAAAGAGGTATTCAGCCAGATAGTGCATTGCCTCTTTCTGTTTCTCAGCAGGAACGGGAATAAAAGGTCTGGTACCTCCCTCCTGCCCGATAAAGGCGCGGTCACGATACACGCCGCCTATCTGGCGTGAAATAACTCCTGCCTGGGTAGCTCGCTGCCCCATCAAAGTGAAGAAGGCATTGCGAAGCTCCTGATAAGATTGTCCCTCCCGGGTTCCGAATTTTTCAACCAGTCCGTCCATTAACCGGTCGGCCAGTTCAATCCTGTCAACACCATAAGCCACCGGATCACTGGACATATCATCGATCATCACACGGGGGTCAATCGCTTTTCCGGGTGACCGCATGTCATCAGCATCATTACCAAAAGCCAGTTCGGGCTCGATGGACCTTGAAAGAACTACCTCCTTCATCGCTTCATCTTCCAGGTCCGGATTGTAACCAAATTCAATAGCCCAGATATCGTACGGGCCCGGCTTGATATCGTAATACCGGCCCTGGTTTTCGCGATCACTATTCACGTTCACGGTTGAATAATCCATTACAGAACCGGTGAGCCCGATAGTATTTGCTAGTTCTTCGCTATGAATATCGGCAGGTGAATGCAGTGTGCTGGCCTGCATATTATGGCTGAGACCGAGCGTATGACCCACCTCATGCAGAATCAACATGGTGAGGGCTTCCTGCTGAAATTCAGAAAACTCCTCCTCAGGAGCATCCAGGACGCGTAGTGCACTCATTCCAAACTGATTGTTTTGCTGCATATGACGGCCAAATGTACAGTATCTGCCATTCATTGCTTCCATCAGGTTTTCATAGGATGAGCTTGTTTCGACAAATATATCCTGCTCCCGCATCCGATTGGAGAAAAACACCCACTCCAGCATTACATCAGCTCCCAGGATCTGCCCTGTTCTGGGATTTACAAAGCTGGGACCATATCCGCCAAACGGAGGAATCGGTGAGGATGTCCATCTGAGTACATTATAGCGGATATCCCCTGCCTCCCAATCGGCATCGTCGGGCTGCACCTTCACTTCAATGGCATTTCTGAATCCCGCGGCTTCAAAGGCTTCATTCCAGGCCAGTGTTGCCTCTTTTATGGTTTCCCGAAATTCGTAGGGCGTTGTGTTTTCAATCCACCACACAATGGGTTCAACCGGTTCCGACATTTCTGCATCCGGATTCTCTTTTACCAGATGCCATCGGTGAATCATGTCACGATAGGGTGTTGCATCCGTACTGACCTGATCATCCGTTTCCGTCATGAAAAATCCAACACGGGGATCGTCATACCGTGGATTGTAGTCATTTTCCGGCATTTCGATAAAGCTATGCTGAAAGCTGATGCTTACAAACCGGTTATCCGTGACAGCATCACTTGTAGAGCCCATGGAATATGGAGATTCATAAACATACTCCACAACTACATCGGTGTTTTCAGGATAGCTTCTGATTTCGGAGTATTTGGTTTTTTCTCTGTTGAGGCTGCCCAGAGAAAACGAACCGGGCCGCTGACCGGGATTCGGGCTGGGCTTAACCTGATTGAAATTTTCGGATAAAAAGATCGAGTTGCCGTCGATCAGAAGCATTCCGTTTTCTTTATCCTCTGCCTCTATTTTGGCCGATATCAGTGTGGCATCTGAAATATTTGCTTCCGAAGCCCTGCTGAGGGGACTTTCATCATCGAAATAGTAGTTCGTATTCTGAACCACAAATTCTATCCGGTCGAAATATCTCTGAATTTTAAATACCTTGTTGTCACGGTAAGCTCCCCTAAAATGTCCGGCCTCCAGTACCCCATCCTGGGAAAGACCAAAGTAGATGTATTCTTTGTCAAGCTGGTCTTCATTAATGGCCAGTTTTGTAGATCCGTTTGTTGTGTCCTGGTACACGGTAAACAGACCTTCATACGCAACAGATTTCTCGACAGCCTTTTCAAAATCTGATGATCCGCTGTCTGCGGTTTGCTGCTGGCCGGCAGCAGCATTTTGGGTTGTTGAACAGGAGACGGTAAAAAGAAGAGCGAAAGCTGCAATGACAACTCTCATCGATATCCAAGAATTCATAAACAGTACGTTTTGCTAAGTTTGTATGGTTGTTAACAAAATGAGAAAGGCACATCCTGAACGAACTCATACCTGCAAAATCCGCTGCTGTCTCTCACCCGGATATGATAGTGCGAAAGAAGCAATGCAGCAACAATTATCCTGCTTCCACACCCGCAAGATCTAAAATTTTCTCGTACTCCTCTTTTGTCACTTCCGTAATTGACAGCCGATTACGTTTAAAGAGCTGCATCTCCAGAAGATCATCATGTTCTTTCAGCTCATCACGAGTTACCGGATTGTCGAACTTTTGGATAAACTTTACATCCACCAGCTGCCATCGCGGATCACTTTCGCTGCTTTTCTCATCGAAGTACTTGCTGTCGGGATCGAATTGCAGCGGATCAGGGTAAGGCTCACTGCACACCTCCATCTCTCCCACTATGACCGGGGGATTTACATTGGAGTGATAGAAAAAAGCACGGTCCCCCACATTCATCCGATCTCTCATGATGTTGCGAGCTTCATAATTACGAACCCCGCTCCAGCGAATTTTCCCGTCTCGTTTCAGGTCGTCAATGCTGTATGCATCGGGTTCGGATTTCATCAGCCAGTACTGTTTTTTACTCATTGCAAAATGGGTTTTATTTTAAATAGTTATCAGCGCTGAAGCGCTGAGGGCGCGGAAATTTAATTATTATTCTTTTTGGATAATTCAATGTCAACCAACGCCGAACTATTTCCAACCATTCCACCAATTTTCTTATGACCGAAAGCAATCAAAAACCAAAAAGGGACCTGCTTTTCTGGAGCGGCGGAAAGGATGCATTTCTGGCTCTTTGTTATTATCGGGACATCTATGATTCCAACCCGGTTTTAATCACCACATAT
>JAWVZW010000057.1:0-9055 GCA_033721975.1 Balneolaceae bacterium | reverse complement strand
TTGTTGAATATTTCAACATTGTCAGTACTCATCGTCAGGATTCCCGTTCCGGAAGGGAGTGCGGATACGATACCCGAAGGCGCAAAATTTTCCCCATTATTGTTTTCGACCAGGTTATCAAACACCCGTATTCTGTTTCCCTCGCGGGTTAGCATGGGAAGATCGAAAACCATAATCCCCGCTGCATTGTTTTGAACTGTGTTCTCATAAACATCGGCATTTGTTGTGTTCTCAACCTGAATACCTGCAACGTTTTGTTCAGCTGTGGAGTAGCGGATAACGGCCCTGTCTGACTGACCCACATAGATTCCTGCATCTGATGCACCGGCTACATAACTGCTGTCGATGAGGATATTGCTGCTTAATACTGGGTAGATTCCATATCCCCCGTTCTCAGATGAGGGTCCGCCAGACCAGTCAACTCGGATACGTTTCATAACAATCCCGTCACTGTCCATGAATTTGATACCATCACCTTTTGTATCCCGAATAGTCAAATCCTTAACAACGATGGCCTCTGAGTTGGTTATAAGAATTCCATCGCCTCCATCTGTTTGACCGGCAAATGAGAGTACGGTTTCCCCATTGTCAGACCCTGTAATGGTAACTCCCGTTTTGTCATCCATCGTAAGGTTGTTTTCAATATGAAACACACCCTCACCGAGGCAAATACTATTGCCATCCAATACATCAAGCATGGCTTCCTGTAATTTTACCCCTGCATTTTCACCCGGCCGAATAGTTGGAATGTTTGAATTACAAGAATCTCTATTGTTCTTCTTACAACTACTTATAATCAGTAAAGAACAAAGAACAATACCCAGAAAAATCAATTGGTTGCTTATTATACTCTTACTCATCATTCATCTCCTTTATTTATTAACAGAAAGTGATGAATGTCAGTCTTGACAGCCTGTCGTGATGCCGAATTCACCACAGTGACTCAGATTGAGTGCACTGTGTAAAGTGTAGGTACAGGTTATTGTGAGAAAAGCGTCAAATGAGGGGTAAAAAAAGGACAATTCACAATGATTGCGACAATCCCGGGGAGGGTGCTTCCTTATTGGTCAGGCAGATTAAATGATTGTACTCTTGGCATTTTTCTTTTAAATCAAGCTGAGCTAAAGGTGTATTACAGAAAGCTACTTCACAAGTCTCTTGAGTTCACTCAGCATCAACAGGGCTTCGATCGGTGTCATCCGCTCCGGATCGCTGGCTTCCAGCTTGTTGAGCAATGTTTCCACGTTTGGATCCATCTGAGAACCAAAAAGCGTCATTTGAGGAAGCTGTTGCTGTTTTTCCACCTCTTGAACGGTTTTTCTGGCAGCTTCCTTTTTCTTCGCGGTTTTGCCGATGGCCCCATTACCTTCGTGACTCACATCCAGCGAATGACTTTCCAGATTTGCCAGGATCTCCTTTGCGCGGTTGATTACCACATCCGGCAGTCCGGCCATATTTGCAACCTGTATTCCGTAGCTGTGATCGGCACCCCCTCTTACTAGTTTCCTCAGAAAAATCACCTTGCCGTCATGCTCTTTCACCTGAACATTGAAATTCTTGATCCGCTCATAGCGGCTTTCCAGCTCATTCAGCTCATGATAGTGCGTAGCAAAGAGGGTTTTAGCAGCAACTTCAGGCTTATTATGCAGGTACTCTGATAAAGACCATGCAATGCTGAGTCCGTCGAAGGTGCTTGTGCCACGACCTACCTCATCCAGAAGGATGAGCGATTTGGGAGTAGCATTATTTAAAATATTTGCTGCCTCATTCATCTCCACAAGAAACGTACTCTCACCCGCAGCCAGGTTATCAGAGGCACCTACACGAGTAAATATTTTATCTACCAACCCTATGGTTGCTTTTTCAGCCGGCACAAAACTGCCAATCTGTGCCATCAGTACCAGCAGCCCGGTCTGTCTGAGTATGATACTCTTTCCGGCCATATTGGGACCGGTGATCATCAGAATCTGAAATTCACTGTTGTCAAGATGGATATCATTCGGGATAAACGGTTCACCTGCCGGAAGGGTCTTTTCAACCACCGGGTGACGCCCACGTTTCACGTCTATTACATCTCCTCCATTGACCTCCGGACGCACATAGCTGTTTCGGAAAGCTACTTCAGCCAGGCTTTGAATACAGTCGAGCTCAGCCAGGGCTTGTGCAATCTGTTGTATCTCATCCGCAAAACCGGCCACATACATGCGCAACTCCTCGAACAGCTCGCCTTCAAGGGTTTTGCTGCGGTCTTCAGCCGATAGCACCTTCTCCTCAACCTCCTTCAGCTCCGGAGTGATGTATCGCTCGGAATTGACCAGCGTCTGTTTGCGAATAAAGTGTTCAGGCACTTTATCCTTATGGGTATTGGTCACTTCAATATAGTATCCGAACACCTTGTTGTAACCAATCTTCAGGGAAGGGATTCCAGCTTCTTTTGCCAGCTTGTCCTTTATTTTTGCAATATAGGTTTTACCATCCCTGGCAATTTCCCTCAACTCATCCAGGTCCCCGTCAAATCCGTCGGCAAACATGCCGCCATCCCGGATACTTGCAGGAGGCTCATCCACCAATGCTTTCTCAATGCGTTCCTGAAGATCAATCATCATTTTCAGTCTTTCATTGATTGATCCTAGCAGGAAATTGTCACTGTTTGCAATCTGCATTTTCACTTTTGGGACCTGTTCCAGTGACAACTGAAGCTGCTTCAGATCCCGTGCATTGGTTCGCCCCACGCTAATCCGGCTGATAAGCCGCTCCAGATCGCCAACCTGCCCAAGCTCTTCCCTTAAATCTTCGCGCCGTACATGATCTTTTACCAGCACTTGAACCGCTTCCAGCCGCTCCTCAATCGGTTTAATCTGCTTCATGGGACGCATGATCCATTTTCGCAGAAGACGCCCGCCCATTGCGGTACTCGTTTCATCCAGAATGGAAATCAGTGTACCTTCGGTCCCTCCTTCCTGCATGCTGGAGGTCAGCTCAAGGTTCCGTTTTGTAGAACCGTCCAGTGACATATAATCTGCATTTTCATAGGCATATAGCCTGCGCAGATGGCCGAGTGAAGATTTCTGGGTTTCCTGCATATAATGCAACAGTGAACCGGCAGCGGTATGGGCTATTTCAAGGTCTTCAACGCCGTACCCTTTCAGCGAATGGGTTTTAAAATGATCCGTAAGCAGCTTATACCCATAATCACCTTCATAAACCCAGTCTTCTATATGGGTAATGTTATACTCCTTCAGATCAGCGGGGAGGTTGTTCTTATACTTTTTCTGAAGCAGAATTTCAGCCGGCTGCAGGGATTGCAACAGGCTCTCCAACTCAGGCTTTGAAACCTGACTCAGGGCAAACTCGCCGGTAGATATATCCGAAAAAGCGACCCCTGCTGTTCCTCCCGCCCAGAAAACGGATGCAATATAATTATTGCGCTTATGCTGCAGCAGTTTTTCCGACATGGTAATACCGGGAGTCGTGATTTCCGTCACTTCACGGTCTACAATTTTTTTACCTGCCTTCTTCGCTGACTCAGGATCTTCGGTCTGTTCACATATGGCTACCCTAAATCCCCGTTTTACCAATTTAGGGAGATATGTATCGAGGGCATGGTAGGGAAATCCTGCCAGCGGAGTCTGGTCACCGCCATTATTCCGCTTTGTTAGGGTGATGCCCAGTTCCTGGCTGATCAATACCGCATCATCTGAAAACGTCTCGTAGAAGTCACCCACCCTGAACAGCAAAACGGTGCCCGGATGCTTCTCCTTGATCTCAAAATACTGCCGCATCAGCGGAGTTTGCTTCTTTTTTTTACCCATGTCTAAGACGCGTTCTCAGAAATATTCATTTACCCGGTTCACGTGTAAAGGTATTGATTTCTGACCATTATTTTGAATCCTGATTCACGTATTCGGTTGCCGGTTTTCATCTCAAAATTGGCTTTCATGACACTTCCGTTTATTTTCCGCTTTATGATTTCTGATGCACAAAAGAAAAAATTATCCAGTTTCTGGAAGCTCGTGGTAGATCTGGTATGGAAGAAGCATGTCTTTTTCAATGCTTCGGCCATCACCTTCAATCTGTTTATCTGCGCCATTCCATTTACGCTGATTCTAATCTCTATTCTGGGGTATATCCTGTCCATTGAAGCGGCATTCGATGAACTGGTCCGATATGGCCGTGAACTCCTCCCCCGCCTCAATTTTGAAACACAGTCTGGAGATTTGATCGAGGGTGCCGTGACCCTGGAGGATATTATTCTCCCGCTGGTGGGTGCACGGCAAATCTTTGGTATCGTGGGCCTCGTGATACTTCTGATTTTCTCACAGGGTCTTTTTCACACCATCAAACACGTCATCTTTGATATCTTCGAAATAGAAGATCGCAATCATCCGGCTATGGAGCTGATTCACAACTTTTTTGCCTTTGGGGTGATTGGCGGTGTTTTTCTCTTTTTCACGATGGCCATCTCCATCATATCACTTTTTGCCTTCGATACCATTGTCATTCCCTACACCGATATTGAAATACAACTGGGATGGGTATCCGACATGCTCACATTCGTAGTTCCCGTTATTTTTGCACCGATGCTCTTTTATGCGGTTTTTCGTTATGTAAGCGAGCGACGAATTCATCCGCGGGTTGCGCTGGTGGCTGCGCTCAGCTACACACTTCTATTTGAAGTTGCTAAATACGGGCTCACCGTCTATCTCGAATACGCATTTACCGCCTATCGATACTTTTACCAGGGATATACCGTTGTGGTAATCCTTGGGATCTGGGTCTTTTACTCAGCCGTACTGTTTGTTGTTACGGCCATTCTGGCCAGGGCTTACCAGGACGTTTATCTTGAGCCGGCACCAGCCGTGGAAAAAAACCCTTATACAGCGATCTCCTGAGTTTAGATTTGAGAACTCCCAAAAATACACTACCCGTTTCTTTCTATTCTAGATCTGATGTAACACAGATCAGCCGGGATCTTCTTGGAAAACGCCTCTGCTCTCTTATTGATGGAGATTTCACATCCGGTATCATTACTGAAACCGAAGCTTATTGCGGCCGTGGAGATAAAGCCTGCCATGCCAATAACGGGAAAAGAACCCCCCGGACCGAAGTGATGTTCGGCAAACCCGGACACGCCTATATCTATCTCTGTTATGGCATTCATCATCTTTTTAATGTAGTGACCAACAGGGAAGGTCTCGCGGACGCCGTATTGATTCGTGAAATTTTTCCTGAAAAGGGTGTGGATCTAATGCAGGAACGGCGTGACGGTATGAAATTCCAGAACCTTGCTAATGGCCCCGGCAAATTTACACAAGCGATGGGCATTACAACATCGCTCAATAAAACCGATCTCTTCAGCATCCCACTCTGGATTGAAGATACCTCATATAGTTTTTCTCCGGGTGATATTATCTCTTCAAAGCGCATCGGCATTGATTATGCCGGTGAGGATGCACACCGGCTCTGGAGATTTAATGTGGACCCCTCCCTTCTCGATTCGTAGTACAATTCAAACATCCTGCTTTACACCTCCTCAATTGAGAATTGTTTAACCCGAGACCACTCAATTGCTTGTATAAAACTAAATGATAGAGCCGGAACGAAAGGACCATTCAGGTCGTTTAACATTGAAACAAATTGCAAACAAAATTTAATTCAGTATTCAAATGAGCAACAAAATTTTTAAAACAATCACATTGACACTTATTGCGCTTTTTGTGTCAGCATTTACCCTCGCTGATAACGAAAAGATGGATGCAACCTCCTGGGAAATTGACAGAGCGCACAGCGCTATTAATTTCACCGTGAATCACTTCTTCACGGCAGTTGATGGGACATTCAACGAATATGACGCAACCGTGAATTTCGATCCCGAAAATCTTGAAGAGAGCCGGATTGATGTTACGATCCCCGTATCCAGCATCAACACTCGCAATGAACGACGTGACAACCACCTGATGTCAGAAGATTTCTTCAACGCTGAACAATGGCCGAATATCCGGTTTGTAAGCAATGAAATCGTTGAAGACGGTGAAGGCGGATACATTGCACGGGGCCAGATGACTATCCGTGATGTTACACGTGATTTTGAACTGCCGTTTGAACTTCTTGGTGTAATGGAGCATCCGATGCAGGAAAATACACGCGTGGCAGGTATTCGTGCCAGCACTCAGCTGCTTCGAAATGATTATGGAGTAGGTACAGGCGACTGGGCTGCCACAGCTGTTGTTGGAGATGAAGTTAATATCCAGCTGAATCTTGAGTTAACGGCTCCTATGTAGGAATTACCCCGTTTAGTAGTATCAAAGCCCCGGTCTGCAGCCGGGGCTTTTTTTCTTTGCTTCCCACCTCACACTTTTGCTATTCATCCCTTATATTTAGTGTTCGTACGGTACTTGGCTAAGTCAGAATCTAGTTACCGTTAATGGTCCTTCTGAATGCAATCAGGCAATCTTTTTTCATGAAACGAACCACATTTTATCTAATCGCCGGCTTTATTCTCTTCGCAGTACTCTCAAGACTGCTTCCGCACGCTTATAACTTTACACCGCTGGGTGCAATCGCCCTGTTCGGAATGGCCTACTTCAAGGATAAAAAATGGGCTCTGATCATCCCGCTTGTAGCTCTGTGGGCCAGTGACCTTATACTCAATAACTTCCGGTATGCGGAGTACTACGAAGGCTTTACATGGTTTAGCAGCGGTGCTTTATTTATCTATGGCGCATTTGCAATGATTGCCGTGTTAGGATACTACCTGCTGAGGAAGGTTTCTTTCGGACGTGTTTTGGGTGGCGCACTGGGTGCTTCCCTGATCTTTTTTATAGTGAGTAACTTTGGCGTATGGATCAGCAGCCCCATGTACCCGCTTACTGTTGAAGGACTTATTGCATGCTACACTGCTGCCATTCCATTTTTCCACTATACCATTGCAGGCGATCTGATCTATTCAGCTGCCCTTTTCGGAAGCTTTGAGTGGATCACTCATCAGTACCCTTCATTGCGGCCTGCCCATCAGAGCAGTTAAACCTACACACTCAACCTCTTTGTGAGTAAACGCATTGTCATCATTGGCGCCACTTCCGGGATTGGAGAGGAATTGGCGCGTCAGGCTGTCAGCAGAGGTTATCTTACAGGCGGCACCGGCCGCAGGGTGGAACGCCTGAAAGAACTCAGGGATGAACTGGGTGAACGATTTCATTTCGCGGAAATGGATGTTACCCGCCACGAGGAGTCAAAAAAAGCACTGCATGATCTGATCGATGAGATGGGCGGCATGGATATCATTGTCTTAAATGCCGGCATATCCAACTACCAGGCATCTTCCATAACCGGGATGGAGCAAAAGGTGATCGATGTAAATGTGAGTGGCTTTGTACAGCTTTTTGGTGAAGCCTTTCAATTCTTTCAGAAACAGGGATCCGGCCAGATTGTGGGCGTATCAAGTATTGCAGGTCTGTTCGGTTCATCCAGAGCAGCACCATACAGTGCATCCAAAGCTTTTATATCCACCTACATGCAGGCTTACAGGCAGCGAAGTAATAGTATCAGGGCCGATATCACGGTGACCGATGTAATTCCCGGGTTTGTGGAAAGCGAAATGACCGAGGGAAAAAGAGGGATGTTCTGGGTAGCTAAAACGGATAAAGCGGTACGCCAGATGCTGGATGATATCGAAAAGAAAAAATCCTACTCTTATATCACCCGAAGGTGGCGATTGGTTGCATGGCTTATCAAACTGACGCCCAACTGGATACTTGACCGGCTTTAAAATCAAATTACCGATATCACAGTTTTGCCGAATCGCCTCCCTTGCTGTAGTTATCAGATAAATAAGTACAGCAAAAGCAGAATAAACGGCATCGAAAAGATCCAGTTTCCCGGATAGTGGGGTGAATAACTCCTTTTCATGGGATTCTCCAATAGCTCTTTCATGTCTCTACACCAAATCTTGCTGAATTGTTCCCCGGCTGATTTTTTATGTGCCTAAGGACTGTAAATAAATACACTTCTCTCTTGTCTTGTGCTTTAATCTATAAAACGGAGACTAACGGTTCACTTAGATCCTTTTAATGTAGATTAATTCGGGCTATAGATTTGAATTACCCCAGCCACCCTTCCCTGTCCAGATTTCGGTATTGAATGGCCTCTGCAATATGATTAGAGCGTATTTCTTCACTTCTGTCCAGATCAGCAATCGTTCTTGAGACTTTCAGAATTCTGTCGTACGCCCGGGCCGACAGACCCAGTGAATTCATGGCTCTTTTGAGCATATTTTCACCTCCTGTATCTATTCTGCAGATCTTTCGGGCAACTTTTGTTGACATCTGTGCATTGCAGTACACGTCTATCATACCCATGAATCGTCTTCCCTGGATTTCCCTTGCCTGAATAACCCTTTCCCGGATCGCACTGGAGCTTTCACCCTTACTTTTTGAGGAGAGTTCATCAAAACTGACCTTTTCTACCTCCACATGAAGATCTATCCGGTCGAGCAGCGGACCGCTGATTTTTCCCAGATATCGCTGCATCTGAATATTTGTGGCCCCATTCTGGTCTTCCGGGTCAAACCACTCTCCCGTAGGCGATGGATTCATCGATGCCACCAGCATGATTCTGCTGGGGTAGCTGACGCTCATTCGGGCTCTCGAAATACTCACGGATCCATCCTCCAAAGGCTGACGCATCACTTCCAGCGCACTTCGCTTGAACTCCGGCAGTTCATCCAGAAACAGCACGCCGTTGTGGGCCATCGAAATCTCTCCGGGCATGGGTATGCTGCCTCCGCCCACGAGTGCCACATCCGAGACGGTGTGATGAGGACTCCGGAATGGGCGGTGAGTTACCAGAGATTTTCCAGGTTCCATTATTCCGGCTACGGAATGAATTTTTGTGGTTTCAAGGGCCTCATTCAGGGTGAGCGGTGGTAATATGGTCGGGATTCGCCGGGCCATCATGGTTTTTCCTGAACCGGGCGGACCCACCATAACCACGTTATGCCCTCCAGCAGCGGCCAGTTCCAGTGCACGTTTTACATTCTCCTGGCCGCGAACATCCT
>JAWVZW010000056.1:0-9098 GCA_033721975.1 Balneolaceae bacterium | reverse complement strand
GTAGCTGTTTTCCGGACTGCTGGAATCTTTTAAGGAGAGATAACCCAGCTCACTGCTCATTCCATATTCGGCCACCATCGCAAAAGCCATGTTGGTGATCCGCTCAAGGTCGTTTTGTGCTCCGGTTGAGATTTTCCCGAAGATAATCTCTTCGGCCACGCGACCACCCAACAGAGCGCAGATTTTATCATCCAGTTCCTCGGTTGTCATTAAAAAGCGGTCTTCGAGCGGGGTTTGAAGCGTGTAACCGAGGGCAGCAAAACCTCTGGGCACAATACTTACTTTCAGAACGGGATCCGTATACTCCAAAAACCAGCCAACAATCGCGTGGCCAGATTCATGATAAGCTACGATTTTCCGTTCATTGGAGTTGATCAGCTTATTCTTCTTCTCGAGTCCGGCTACAACCCTCTCAATGGCATCCTGAAAGTCCACCATTTCGACGGCTTTCTTGTTTCTTCGGGCTGCCAGCAGTGCGGCCTCATTACAGAGGTTTGCCAGTTCCGCTCCGGCAAATCCGGGGGTTTGGGATGCAAGTACTTTCAGATCGATATCTTTTGAAAGCTTCAGTTTTTTGGAGTGTACCTCCAATACCTGTACACGGCCATGAAGGTCCGGTTTATCAATCAGGATTTGCCGGTCAAAACGTCCGGGTCTGAGCAGGGCCGAGTCAAGAATGTCGGGTCGGTTGGTAGCCGCCATTATAATAACACCCTTATCGGAGTTAAATCCATCCATTTCGCTCAAAAGCTGATTCAGGGTGTTTTCCCGCTCGTCATTGGAACTCATCTGCATGCCGCGTCCACGGGTACGGCCGATTGAATCAATCTCATCAATAAAAATAATACAGGGGGCTTTTTCTTTTGCCTGTTTGAACAGATCCCGAACCCGTGCGGCACCCACTCCCACAAACATCTCCACAAAATCAGACCCACTGAGTGAGAAGAAAGGAACATCCGCTTCGCCTGCCGTTGCCTTGGCTAGAAGGGTTTTTCCGGTTCCCGGAGGACCTACCAGCAGCACACCTTTTGGAAGATTACCGCCAAGATTTGTGAACTTCTTTGGATTACTCAAAAACTCTACGACTTCCTCCACTTCAGCCTTGGCTTCCTGAAGCCCTGCTACATCCTTAAACGATACCTTGCTTTCCGCCTGTTTGTCGTACAGAGAGGCTTTGTTCTTTCCAATATTAAGTACCTGCTGACCCGGATTCATTCTTCTGAAAATGAATACCCAGAATGCAATAATGAGTGCAATGGGAATCAGCCAGATCAGAATTCCGCTGAACCAGTCCTCTTCAATTCGAACATCGTATACCACACCGTTCTCATCAAACAGAGCACGTATTTCATCACCCTCAAGCATGGTTGTCGTAAAGCTCCTGGTATCGGTTTCCGTACGATCCCATCGGTTCTCGGAGGGCTCTGGCGGTTCAACAATTCCTTCTTCAATGGCTTTATCAGAGTACTCACCCTCAATACGGGTATTGTTGACAATCAGGACCTCTTCAACATAGCCGTTTTGAACATGATCGAGAAACACACTGTATTTAATGCGTTCCGAGCTCTCACCGGGCACAAAATAGATGTTGAAAGCAATCAGAATGAGGAAAAGGACGATATAGATCCAAATCGGAAATTTTGGCGCCTTTCGTTCACTGTTCTTTTGGGAACTGCTCTTCTTATTTGGGTTCTGTTTTTTAGCCATTTAAATACTTTTGATAACAGACGAGCCTTGAATATAACTCTTTTTTGGGAATCCGTACGTTTGTACAGATCAGATTAACCAATAATTTATAACAATCAATCCTGACTTGAGCGGAAGATCGGCCTGCTTTTGACTCTTTTTATAGATCCAGCTGGTAACTTTTTTCTTCGCCTGTATTGATGGTCAGTTGTTTCTCCTTTTCGGTCATCCTGCCTATAACGATGAAATCATCAAAATCTGATTTGAATTTTTCTACCAGCGGCTCAGGAAGCGTAAACACCATTTCAAAATCCTCACCCCCATAAAAAGCATACTTGTCCACATCCTCATTCATTTCATCGGCCACCTTGCGGGTTTCAATGGCAATGGGAACTGCCGGTGAATAAACCTCCATGCCCAGTCCGGAACTCTTGGCAATACTGCTCAGCTCTGAAATCAGCCCCTGCGAAACATCAATCAGGGAAGTGGGCTTTATCTCACTTTCTTGGATAGAATCAATCAGATCTTTTCTTGCCTTTGGTACAAGCTGCTTCTGGATCACAAATTCATATTCCTGCAAATCGGGCTGAAACCGGGTGCCGGTGCCGCTTTCCTGCCAGGCTTTCTTCTCGCGCATCAGGATTCTGAGTCCGGCAAGTGCACCGCCCAGATCACCGGTTACGCAAACGATATCTCCCTTTTTCGCGCCGCTTCTGTACACGAGATTCTTTTGTGCGGCAGAACCGGTAGCCGTCACGGATATAGCCAGCAGTTGGTGGGATGCGGTGGTATCCCCGCCGGTTAACTGTACGCCATAATCCTTACACGCCGAGTCCACACCTTTATAAAAGTCTTCCATCATCTGAACAGAATACTTATTGGGAACAGCCAGGGCAATCAGTACCTGCTCCGGCACTGCGTTCATTGCAAGGATATCGCTTACAGCGGCCGTCACAACTTTATAACCCAGATAGTGAAACGGAGTATAGGTTAAGTCGAAATGTACGCCTTCCAGAAAGACCTCTGTGGATGTACAAACTGCCTCCTCTTCACTATGTACCAATACCGAGGCATCATCTCCAATACCCTTCACGACAGCCTCGTTTTTGGCTCCCGTGTAGGATGAAAATTTTTCGATGAGACCCTGAAAACCGATCTCCTGAATTTGCTGAAAAGAATCGTCTGCCATATAAACAAAAAAGGCATTCGTCCCCATTGCGGGGACAGATGCCTTTATAATGATTTAATTACGAATTAATTCGCTTTGAAAAATATCAGCTTTGCTGTCAGATTTCCCTCTTCGTAGAGTAGTTAATCCGCAACGTTCCTGCATGACGCAGTTCCTGCTGAACATCGGTTACAATACCGAATTCCGAATCCTGGTCAACGCGAAGCGAAACAATCAGCCTGGGTTCTTCCATCAGTTTATCATACATGATATTTCTGATTTCACCCATCTCATCGATCAGAACATCATCGATCTGAACCCGGGTTTCACCAACCTGGTTTCCACCGAGTCTTTCAGGACCGATATAGATGTAGCTTACGAGTCGCTTCTCTTCAATCTTTTCAATGGTTTCCGCTTCTGCGTATTCAATCTGAACCTGAAGTTCAACTTCGCGCAGTACGGTAGTTACCATAAAGAAGATGAGCAGCATAAATACCACATCGGGCATCGCCGAGGTTGGTACACTCTGACTGGTTCCGGCTTGTTTCTTTTTAAAATGAGCCATAATTGATTACCCCTCGTCCGGTTCAGCAATTGATATTTTCTTTGGATATGCGTCCACGATCTCTTCCCTTTCAACACTTTGCCTGTCAAGAGCTGAAAATGGAACCCCAAAGCGGTTCATTGATAGCTCATTCCGGAGTTCATCGTATGCTGCCATCACTTCGTCGAGCATATCGATGTACACATTGTAAGGGGTTCTTCGATCTGTTTTGATCGAAACAATCGCATCGTCGGGTGATTCGGATAATTCCGGATCCTCACCGTTATTGCTAACGAATGTTTTTACCCGTTCCCGCACAGCATTAATGCTGGTGGGCTCCTCATCCATGAGTACCATACCCTGCGCATTCACCAGAATGTTCAGGAGGTTTCTCTCCCTTACCGGCGGCGGAGGCGTGGTTTCATCCGGTATGGGCGGTAGCACCAGCCCGATACCTGTATCCACATCAATTGTCGTTACAACGAGAAAGAAAATCAGGAGAAGAAACGCAATATCGGCCAGTGAAGACCCGTCAATTTCTCCGCTTTCTCTTTTTCCTTTCTTTTTAAGCATAGCTCCCCTTAAATCTTAAAGGTTCCGCGTGTTCCTGTAATCAGGATTCCCAGTGCCATGGCACCAACCATAAAGATCATGGTTGCCACACCTGCCTGAGCTACTGAACCCATGGTCGCGAACGATATACCAAATACCGCTACGGGGATCAGCATGATGCTTACTTTCTTGAACTCTGATTTTCCGTTAATGACGTTGCGAAGACCGGAGAAAACAATTCCGAGAACGCCGATTCCAATCAAAGCCAGTGTCAAACCGATAGCTAAATTGTCAATCATAATGTCTGAATATGAAGGTTAAAATTGAGTCCTGCAGGAGGATGATGAATGAATTATGCTTCTTCAGATCCCTGCTCAGGAACGATTTGCTTGCCTTCTTTCAGAAGTACGATAGAATCAATAAGCGTGATAGAGCCTTCTTCCATGTCGGAGATCAGGCGGTCAATTTTAGATACGCAGTAGTTGTAACCGATCTGCAGAATAATACCGGCAAGAAGACCGCCTGCAGTGGTCAAAAGTGCAATTTTAATACCCCGGGCTACAAGACTCGGAGAGATATCGGCAGCAGCCTCAATAGCATCGAATGCCTCGATCATACCCACAACGGTACCAAGGAATCCGAGTAGCGGCGCGATAGAAATAAAGAGTGATAGCCAGACAAGACCACGTTCAAGGAAACTCATCTCAATGGAACCATATGTGGTAATGGCTTTTTCTGCAGCATCAATACCCTCATCTGCCCGCATCAGGCCTGCCTGAAAAACGGAAGCAACGGGACCGCGGGTTTTGGCACAAAGCTCCTGCGCAGCGGGGATACCTCCTTCCTGAAGGGCCTGCTGGACTTCAACGATAAATTTACGTGTGTTAATGTCGGCGAGGTTAAGCGTAATGATACGCTCCAGGAAGATCGCAAGTCCAAGTATCAGGGCGATTAATACAGGCCACATGAAGTTTCCACCTTCATTGAACTTTTCTACGATTACATTGAAAAAGCCAGCATTAGCCCCAGCTTGAAGAAAAAAGAGAGCTATGGAAGAAGTCATACGATTACTCCGCGTTATGTTTTGGTTATTGAGCTAAAATTTGAAGCAAAATGATAGATCATTTGAGTCTAAATGTCAAAACAGCAAACTGCTCTGAACCCCTAAAAATCCCAAACAATCTTTCAGTGCGTGAATAAAAAAATACTGTCTCGGAATATATTGGTTGAAGACCCTAACTGCCAAACCAAAAAGCCCATTATTTTGAATTAATACGGCTTTTTTTCCAAAAAAATGTAAATGGACTCCCTATATGGACTATCAGCTTCCGGATTCTTGCAAGATCCCATCCCATTCTGCTGCATTCTCCAAATGGATGATTACGAATCTACCGGAATAATCACCTGGAAGAGGTTGCCATATACCGTTCAATCCCGCGGTCGAGAAAAGCCTCGAACTCTTCAGCTCTTGTAAAACCGATCAGCTGATCCAGTACCTTACCCGTTTCCGGATTCACGATGGCATAGGTTGGCAGCGCAACCGTACCGGTCAGCTCAAATTGAAACTGCTGATTAGCACGAGCGTCCGAACCGCCATCCGTGTACAGTTTTACCAATTCCATCTCACCAAAACGCTCCTGGATATTTTCAAGCGGAAATACCGTGGATTCCATCGCACGGCAATTGGTGCATGTGTACCCGGTAAAGTCAATGAATATGGGCCGCCCTTCCTCAGCTGCTATTTCTGCAGACGCCTCATAATCGTCAGACCAGACTTCCGATTCCTGTCCGCCGCCGGCCACACCAATTGAATTGACCACGCTAACATCCGTTGCCTGCCGTGCGGGGAGCCAGGCATCCCAGATACCCAGTGATGCACCCAGAAGACCCGGGAGCAGATAAAACGTGAACAAAATGAAGGGCATGGCAAGAATCAGCCTGCCGGTTGAAATGTGCTCCGGCTTTTTGTCTTCGTGGAGCGAAAAAACTCCAAGGATGTAAAGACCGGCAAGAAAGAAAAAGGTCATCCAGGCAGCAATACCCAACGGTCTTGAGATGATTCCCCAATCCCAGACAATATCAGCATTCGCAAGGAATTTGACCGAGGCGGCCAGGATAATGAATCCCAGAATCACTTTGACCACATTCATCCAGGCACCGCTCTTGGGAAGGGACTCCAGATACCCGGGAAACATCGCAAACAATATGAACGGACTGGCGAATGCCGTGGAGAATCCCAGCATCCCAATAATGGGATAAAACCACTCACCTCCTGCTGTGGCAGCCAGAATCGCTCCGACAAAGGGAGCGGTACAGGAAAAGGAGACGGCACTGATGGTGAAACCCATAAAGAGTGTGCCGATAACACCTCCGCTCTCATTGCTTTTTCTGTTCAGCCAGTTTGTAAGCTGATGCGGAAGCCGCAGCTCAAACAAGCCGAGCAGGCTCACACCAAATACGACAAACATGATACCGATTACGAGGTTCACCCAGGGATTGGATGCAAACTGACTAACTCCGCTTACGCCCAGTATAAAGGCAAGAAGTCCTCCAAGCAGCGTAAAAATGAGCACAATGGATAAGCCAAATATAACTGCCTGTCCCCAGCCTGTGGATTGACTGCCACTGTCACCGCCACCGGACTGATTGGAAAAATAGGATACCGTGAGCGGGATCAGGGGGAATACACAGGGTGTGAGCAGTGCGGCCAGACCCGCTGTAATGGCCAGCCAGAGGTAACCCCAGATATCATCGGCAGGAAGACTGCTGCTGCTGGTCAGTTCAAATTCCTGATTATCCTGAGCCACTTCCGATTCAGGTTCCGGAAAGTCTGTATGGGGAGCGTCTGATACTCCTGCCAGAACTATATCAGCTTCAATGGGTTTGGTTTTGGGCGGAAGACACGATACATCATCACAAACCTGATAGAGTACTTCCAGTGTTATGGTTTGAGGCCCCTGCAGTTCAGATCGAAAAGCAACCGGAATTGTAAACTGAGCACTTTTGGAGTGCCATCCCAGCTCCGTGTTGAAGTTGGGATCAAACGCGATCTCGGCCTCTGATTCGGAAACCTCCCCGGCTACCGCCATATTGGAAGAGGATGAAGAAAAGGAGGTTGGAAAAGGTCCGGCATCCGGATCATTGAGAATCGAATAGAGATGCCAGTCTCCGTCAATGGTAGCACTTACCTGAACGTCAAAAACCTCTCCAGCCTCTACCGTATCGGGAATGGATGATACAGTATAATTGACTGGATCAAGAAGCTGTCCATATACAAAAAATGGGGATAGCACCATAAAGGCGATCCCCATTAAGATTCCGGTCTTTTTCATTCGGTGAAGTCTGCTTGATTATCCGGCAATTAAGCCTCAAAAAAGGATAGTATTAGTCTTCCTTGACTACCCAAACCTTGACTTTTGGATTTAGGTCACCAAGTAGGTCAACGGTAGCCGTGTACTCACCCAGGGATTTAATATCCTGGTCGAGACTGATCTTCCTGCGGTCAATAATTATGTCACGCTCTTCGAGAGCTTCAGCAACCTGAATGTTGGTTACGGTGCCGTGGATCTTGTCATCTTCTCCAACGGTAACGGGAATAGTTACCGATGTAGTTTCCAGCTGTTCTGCCAGTTCCTTGGCAGCTTCAACCGACAGATCGGCTCTGAGTGCTGCCTGCCGCTTAAGGTGCTCATACTGACGGATAGCGCCGGGTGTGGCCAGCGTTGCTTTACCCTGAGGGATGAGGTAGTTGCGGCCGTAACCGTCCTTGACATCAACCAGTTCACCGGCTGTTCCCAGCTTTTCTACGTCTTCTTTTAAAATAAGCTTCATAATAAATGTGCTAGTCTGTTATCTCAGGTTTTCGGTTACATAGGGTATCAATGCCATAAAACGAGCTCTTTTTACTGCTGTAGAGAGCTGTCTCTGATGTCTGGCACTGGTTCCGGTTACCCTGCGGGGAAGTATTTTTCCCTGGTCGTTTACGAACCGCTCCAGAATGTCGGTCTGCTTGTAGTCAATGTATTCGATACCGGCCTTCGTGAATTTGCAGTCTCTGCTTTTCAGATGGCCTTTTTTCGGGTGTGATGGATTGTTAATCATGGTATATCTCCTTTACTGTAATCTCTGTTTATTTGTCGTCGTCGCTTTCCTCTTCACCTTCTGTCTCTTCAAAAAGTGATGGAAGTTCGCCTTTCTTGCGCAGTTCATAATGCCGCTTCATTTTGGCATCATACTTGAGAGTGAGATAACGCATGATGTCATCATGGATTCTCATATTTCTCTCCACGGGGGCAATTGCATCTGCCGGTGCATTGAAATAGAGATTCACATAGTAGCCGGTGCTTTTCTTGTCAATATCGTAGGCAAGTTTCTTAACTCCCCACTCATCAACGTCTACTACTTCACCGCCATTGTCTTCGATTAGCTTGTTGACGAATTGGACCATTTCTGAAAACTTCTCTTCATCGAGAACGGGATTCAGAATGTAGGTCATCTCGTAAAAATCATTCTTCATTCTGATATGTATTTTGTCTGTGGTTGATTTCCGTTATTGGAAACAGTCATCGTGCGTAAATGCCGATAACAGAGCCTTCAAAGATAAGCAAAGGCTCGTTGATGTGCAATGCTGGGTTCAGGGTTCAGGACACAGAAGGCAGAAGGCAGAAGGCAGAAGGCAGAAGGCAGAAGGCAGAAGGCAGTTTATAAAAATTCTGAGATCACAAATCGCTCCCGAGGCTTCGGGACCAATCCTATATCATTCCTACCGTCTCACGTTTGACGTCTGACGTCTAACTATCTCCTTTTCATTTATCCCTACCCTACAACACCCGAATTACACTAAATCAGAGCGCATAGTAAGAAGTGATCAACTCAATCAGGCCTGTGGTTGGCAATACAGGTTCAATGCCGTAATACACGGTGAGAATAGCAAGCAGCACCAGTGTTGCCTTAAAGATTGTGCCGGGCTTTTTCAGCTCCACTTCCCGGTGTGCCTCTCTGAAGTACATGAATACCATCACCCGGAGGTAATAATAAACGCTGGCTGCACTGGCCAAAACACCACTAACGGCCAGGGAGATCAGATCCGCGTTCACTGCGGCGGCAAACACATAGTACTTCCCTATAAAGCCGACAAATGGCGGAATG
>JAWVZW010000055.1:0-9109 GCA_033721975.1 Balneolaceae bacterium | reverse complement strand
TCATGGAGGGAGTGAGCGATATTCCGGTTGATCAGGCTGATGCCGGTCAGCATCTGACCCAGTCCGTCATGCAGGTCCTGCCCGATCCGGCGGCGCTCATGCTCACTGATTCTCAGAATTTCCTGCTCAAGTCTGCGCTGCTCAGTAATATCACGGATAATCCCGGTATAGAGCCTCTGGCCATTGATATTCACCTCGCTCACGGCCAGATACATCGGAAATGTACTGCCGTCTTTGCGCTTACCGGTTACATCGCGCCCGATTCCGATAATTTTTCGTTTGCCGGTTCTGTGATAATTTTCCATGTAATCATCATGTTCCCTACGATAGGGATGCGGCATCAATACTTTTACATTTTTTCCGATCACTTCAGATGCGGCGAACTGAAACAGTTTTTCTGCAGCCCGATTGAAAGTACGTATCGTGCCGCGATCATCGATTGTGATAATTGCATCAACGGTTGTCCGGAGAATACTTCTGGATCGTGCCTCACTTTCTTTCAGCTTCTGTTCAATCAGAAATTGTCCTTCCTTATTGCGGGCCATTTTTTCCGCAAATGCAAGCCTTACATCCAGCCGGTCCTGATCAAAGAGTGACTCCACGATATATTGGTCAATATCGGCATCAAGAAGCCGATGTACGTGATCCAGCTGCCCCTGGGAGATGACAGCAACAATCGTATATCTCTTGCCTGTTTCCAGAGCCCTGATATTCCTGCTGAACTGAAGAGCCTCTTCCGTGAAGTCACTCAGAATCACCAGAGGGTAATGTCCCTTCGTGAGTTTCTCCAGAAGCTCATCTGTAGGTTTTCCGGATGTTATCGTGTGTTGCCGTCTTTTTAGAGCATCAGTCAATATCGCTATCGACTCTTTGCTATATCCGGCAAGGAGCGTGTTCATATAAAGCTGGGGCTGAATGGTAGCGTTATCGGTTTGAATCTAATAAATAAAGCAGTTAAGCACAGAGAAAACTGCATATTTAACATTGTATGTAGAATCAGGCAGGAGGGATCTGAATGATGCCGTCTTTCCACTCAACTTGAGCCGGTTTCTTCGGGGTATAATCGGCGGACGACTTAACCCACTCTCCGTCCTGTATCACCCGGGAAAATCCTTTTTCCAGGGCTGCGTTGGGGTTGTTTTCTTTCAGGCTGGAGTGCAGATTGCTGTAGGTATACTGCTTGCGTGTTAGTAAACGCTGAATTCGTGATTGTAGCTTTTCATGATGGTGCCTGACTGTATCTAATCCTTCGCGCACGTCACGAGCTGGATTTTTCTGTTCAAGAGCCGCCCGAAGCATTTGATGTTTATTTTGAACACCATTCTTCTTCTGCTTGATCAATGTCGCCAGATTACCTGTTAATGTATCAACTCTGCTTCTGTGAAAACGAAGCTTTTCCTGAACCACAAGAAGTGCGTGCGATCTGGCAAGCGTTGCGATATAATCGCGGTATCGCTTTATTTTCTGCTCCATGTTGGTTGCAAGGGAACCGGTATAATCTTCAATCTGATAGCGCAGTTCATGAATGTCGGGCGCGGCAATCACGGCTGCCTGTGTGGGCGTGGCTGCCCGTGCATCGGCCACAAAATCACTGATGCTGAAATCCACCTCATGACCTACAGCGCTGATTACCGGAATCGGGCTGCGATAAATGGCTCGTGCTACAATCTCCTCATTAAATGGCCAGAGATCCTCAAGTGAACCGCCGCCGCGTCCCATAATGATCAATTCAACCGGTTTGGATTGCTCAGCAAAATATTGCAGTCCTTTTACAAGTTCACCCGCCGCATTGAGCCCCTGTACACTGGCATGATATAGATAAAGGGTTGCTGCCGGCCAGCGCTTTTCAAACGTTGAGCGGATATCATGGAAAGCAGCACCGGTGGATGAGGTAATAATTCCGATACGAAATGGAAAGGGAGGAAGAGGTTTTTTCCGGTCCTCTTCAAACAGGCCTTCGGCTTCCAGTTTATGCTTTAGTTCTTCAAATTTTTTCTGAAGCTTACCGGTCCCCGCTTGCTGTACAAGCGAAACAATCATCTGATATCGTCCATGAGGTGGGTATACCTGAAGGTCACCACCTAAAACCACCTGCTGGCCATCCCGGAGATCAACATCAAGCCGCTGTGCCATTCCGCGCCAGATGACGCAAGGAAGCTGGGCGTCTTCATCCTTGACGGTAAAATAGTAGTGACCGTTGCGGCTCTGCGTAACATTGCTGATCTCACCTTCCACAAGGATATCACGAAAATTCTGCTCGAGGAGAGTTTTTATACGGTTTGTCAGATCAGAAACCGAGGGTACATCATGTGCAAACGGGAGCTGGGTATTCATGCCATGAAAATCAGCATAATGGAGTGAAATGTCCAAATGAAGAAAGAGTTGTTATTAAAAAATCTCAAAGCCGTTTTAACCAGAAGCTCATTTTTTTATCCGACTCCTGCTCTTCATGAACCTCTTTCCAAGAGTAGGTAGTATGCAATTCAGGATGTTTTTTGTATCCGAATTTTTTCCAGATTGGATCGAGCGGTTGATAATGATCCGGTCTGAGCGGATGATGGTCGGGTCTCTCGACGGCACAAAAACATACCATTGAGAATCGCTGCAGCTTCTTTACGTGATTTTCACGCTTTTTGAAAAATATTCGGTAGACCCCACGGCCACGGTAATCTTTTTTCAGCACGGATTCTCCGAAATAGAAAATCTCATCAGTTCTGTATCCCTGCTGTTCAAACGGGCGTCTGAATTCCTCTGACTCATCACTCATTGGCACACCGGTTGAGGCTCCCACCAATTCGTGCCCATCGAAAACCAGCACAGCCAGGCTATCATCAGATTGCAGATAGGTTTGAAGATAGGATTTTTCATAGTCCATAGACCCGTCATACAGATACGGATAGTTTCTGAAAATCAGGATGCGAAGACGTGCCAGATCCTCAAGGTAAGGCCGGATCTGTTTGCCTTGAACGGTTTGGGTTGTGAGCTTCATTGGGTTGAATTTATAGGGAAAAAGTCAGACGTCAAACGTGAGACGTCAGACGGGAGAGGGTGATCCGTGATTCATGTCTTAAACAGCGTCGATGGAGGAGATTTGTGCTTGTCGATCTCAGAACTACATCTTTATTTGAACCATAAACCATAAACCATGCTGTGTTCTTTCCACAGTCCCAAGCTTTCGGGAAACCTTGCCAAACCGCTTTCACATCTGAATCAAAATCAGGGTATATTCAGCTATCATTCTTTAACACAAAACGCATTTGTTCATGGCAATCACTCCCAATCTGCTCATTAAGAACTGTAAGCCTGTGGGCGACGATTTTTCCGGTAAGAACAAAAAAGATATCCGGATTAAAGACGGAATCATAGATGAGATTTCTGACTCACTAACTCAAAAGGAGGACGAAGAGGTTTTTGATGCAGAAGGCGCATTCCTCAGCGGAGGGTGGATGGATATGCATGTCCATTTCAGGGAGCCCGGATATGAGCATAAAGAGACCATTGAAACCGGATGTCGTGCGGCAGCTTTCGGTGGTTTTACGGAAGTGGCCTGTATGCCCAACACCCAGCCTCCGATCCATACGCGCGATGTGGTGGAATACATCAGAAAAAGAGCGGATAAGGAAGCAGTGGATGTACATCCGATCGGTTGTGTAACAAAAGAGAGAAAAGGGGAATCGATTGCGGAAATGAGCGATATGAAGGATGGCGGAGCCGTGGCCTTCAGTGACGACGGAGATCCGGTATCCAATTCGAGAGTAATGCGTGTTGCGCTGGAATATTCTTCCATGCTTGGTCTTCCCATCATTAATCACGAGGAAGATTTGGAGCTGTCCAGGCCGGGGCATATGAATGAAGGGGAAGTATCGGCCAGACTTGGAATAGAGGGAACACCCGGAATTGCCGAAGAAACCATGATTGCAAGGGATATTCTCCTTGCTGGATTTACGGGCGGCCATATTCATGTGGCGCACATAAGTACCCGGAAAGCCGTCGACCTGGTCCGGAAAGCAAAAGAAGAGGGCATTCATGTAACCACTGAAGTGTGTACGCATCATTTTGACCTGACCGATGAGGAAATTGAGAAACGCCATTTTGATACAAATGTTAAAATGCATCCGCCGCTTAGAACGCAGGATGATGTAGATGCCATGATCGAGGGTCTGCAGGATGGTACAATCGATGTGATCTGTACCGACCATGCACCGCACGCCATCGAAGAAAAGGAAGTTGAATTCATCTATGCGCCCAACGGTATCCTCGGGCTGGAAACCGCCTGGAGTATTGTGGTAAAAAGACTGCTGGATCCGGGTAAAATGGAGCTTCAGGATGTTCTGGATAAAATGGTCAGGAATCCCCGAAACATACTCAATCTGGATGTCCCTGAGATCAAAAAGGGGGTGCGAGCTAATCTTACTTTTTTCAATACTGATGAGGAATGGATCTATACCGAAGAGGAGGTTCGTTCGAAATCAAAGAATTCGCCCTATCTGGGTGATAAACTAAAAGGGAGAGCCGTAGCCATCTACAACAAAGGTCAGCTGGTTATGAATAAGCTGAAAAATTCCTGAGATACCCATTCATCTGTATGTACTCGGCATGATGAAATTGCAGCAATTTTTAGGAACGCTTGTGCTGATGGTCTTTTACGGGCTCTGGCTTTTGGTGCAGCATGCTGAGGCCCAAAATGTGACCACAGACCCTGCTGCTCTGGAACAGATTCAGATATTTGAAAAATTCGGAGATATCTTCGACCAAAATTTCGGAGAACCGGTATATCACGGGCAGCCGTGGTATTACCAGCTCAAGGAGACCACTGTTCGATTTGATCAGCGTCCCACAGGAATTACCGCTCTGATTGATTATTTAGTCAGAATTCGTGTCAATACGGATGATCCTCTCTTAGTTGCGGAAGCATCACTTGTCGGAATTCCATTCTATTTTCCGGAAAATATGGAGCGTATAATCAATCTGGAGGGATATACATTTCAGCCAGATGGGGAACGGACCTATTTTAACGGGGAGGATGCGGCCGTTGTAGACTTAAACAGCCGATACAAAATACTTGAGTTTCAGATGCCGGATGCAAAAAAGGGTTCAGTTATTGAGTACAAATACACCCTTGTTCGGCGATATATTGAAGAACTGCCCGATATACAGCTGTCTCACCGGGTTCCTGTAAAAAAAGTAAACCTCTACTTTAAAAACGAGCCTTACCTCCGATACAACGCCGTACAGGAGAATATCGATTTTGATCTTGAATATTCAGAGTCTTATGTGGATACCAGCAGTATCCCAATGGTATTTACTTATGAGAGGCCTGATCCTGTTTTTATCCAGTATTGGAGTGCTGAGGATATCCCGGCCGTGGATGCAACCGCTTATGTTTCATCAGTGAATGATGTACGTGGCAAATTGAAGTTTCAGATCAGTGAATTTGGAAATCCGAGACAGCCGCTTGAAAACAGTTGGGAATTTGTTGCCGCACAGATTCAGCGCAATATCAATCCGTTCAGGCAGATCGAGAAGAATGCAGGGCTGCTGAGCCTGGGCAACTCTCTGTTCAGTGAGCTGGGCCCGGCTGAAGATCGCATCGATTCTCTTTTTCAATATGTCAATTCAAAAATCCAGTATAACGGAACGGGAGCGGTATTTGCAGACGAAGAACTTGAAGGTGTACTTGAGGGGGAGCCATCCAATCAGGCTCAGATCAATATGGTGCTGCTGTCACTGCTGAGAGGGGCCGGATTTGAAGCATATCCGCTCTATATATCCGGCAGAGAGTTTGGCAGAATTAACCTATCCTTTCCATCGCTCTATCAGTTTAACAGAATGCTCGTTGTTGCCCGTCAAAAGGATACCGGTGAATGGAGATTTATGGACGCTTCGTTCAGTCACAGCCTGCCGGGATTGATTCCGGTAGAATCATACAGCGAACAAGGGATGATATTGAAGGAAAATGACTACGAGTGGGTAGAAATTAATCCGGATAAAAGTGTTTTTGGGCTGAACGTGAGGCTGGAGGCTGACCTGAGTGAAAACGGAGCTCTTACGGGTGTTCTTTCCGGCAAGGTAAGCGGCTATCCGGCCCGAATTCTGCGCCGCGATATGGCCCTGGGGCGCCCATTGAACGATATTCTGAAACAGCTTTTCTTTGACTCCTATCCAGATGCCGAGTTGAGTGATGCAATGATTCTCATTGATAGTGAAGACCAGAATGTAACGGATATAAGAACAGATTTTGAGATTACGGAATATGCGGTCACCTTTACGGAAGGAATTGAGTACAGGCCCATGGTAATCGGCTATCTATTCAGTAATCCCTTCGAGAGAGCTGAAAGACGCGTTCCCATTACTCTTGACGCCCCGGAGCTGTTAAGTATTGATTATCTGATCACATTGCCGGAGGGTTACCGGTTTGAAGTGACTGGTGAAACCAGATCTACCAGTTTGTCCGGCGCTGAACTGTTTGAAGAGTATCTGCTGGTTGATAACAAGATTGAATATCATTTTGATATAGAAATTACCAGAAAGCAATTTCCCGTTGATGTATATGCCCAGCTGAGGCAGATTTATGATCGTTGGGTTACACTCAGCAACAATGCCTGGTTTATTGAGAAAGAAGAATCCTGATTGATAAGGAATGAAACAGTAAATATGCCGGATAAAGCTACATATAAGCAAATACTTGCCATTGAGACGGCTACACCCGTCTGTTCCGTTGCGTTGCGAAAAGCGGATGGCAGAATGATAGAGAAGCGTGTGGAGGGGTCTGGAGTTCATTCAGAAAAGACATTCCTGTTTATCCGGGAACTGCTGGATTCAGCCGGCCTGGAAATGACAGATCTGGATGCGGTTTTATTCAGCAACGGTCCGGGATCCTATACGGGACTCAGGATAGGTGCTGCAGCAATTAAAGGCCTGCTTTTTGGGCGGGACATTCCCTTATTTCTATTTCCGACGCTGCTATCGTACGCCATAGGTGCCAAGAAAGAAAAGTTGAATACATCACAAAGTATTCATGCAGTAATCGATGCACGCCGCAATCATCTGTATCATCAGCCTGTAAGTGCTGACCTCGAAAAAATTGGAGAACCTATTGTATCAGAAATTGAAAAGATTAGAGACCGCATTGAGGCTAACGATACTGTAATAGGTACCGGATGGGAGAGGCTGGATCTTGATCCTGATAAAAATATTCGTACCATAGGCACAGAAGGAATTTCTGCCGTTTCCCTGCTCGAAGCATTCGGCAATGAGCTTACGCAGGAATATTTTAAGAAAGCGGATCCTGAGCTTTTTGAACCTGATTATATCACGCTTTCACAGGTAAATAATTCAGAGATTGACGGTTAATGGTTTCTGCTTCGTCTGATAATCACTATTTTGACGTGAATTCAACAAAAATGTCTCGATATGTCCTGGTTTAAAAGAAAAGATTCAAATATACAGACCGATAAGAAAAAGGATATGCCCGAGGGGGTATGGGTAAAAGTGCCTACTACAGGCGATACCATCCACAGGCGGGAACTCGAGGAGAATTTATGGGTTGACCCGATCAGCGGGTATCATTTCCGTATTGGAAGCAAGGAGTATTTTTCTATCCTTTTTGACGATGAAAAGTATGAGGAGATTGCCGACGATATCCTACCCACGGATCCGCTGGATTTTGTTGATCGCAAGAAATATTCCAGCCGGCTGAAAGAGACCCAGAAAAAGACTGGCCTCAGTGATGCTGTGCGTGTTGGATCCGGAAAGATGGGCGGACATAATGTGGTGATCGCCTGTATGGATTTCAGTTTTATCGGCGGCAGTATGGGATCCGTTGTGGGTGAACGTCTTGGCAGGGCGATCGATCATTCACTCGAAAAAAAGCATCCTTTGATCATTATTTCACAGTCCGGAGGCGCACGAATGATGGAGAGTGTTCTGAGCCTGATGCAGCTTCCGAAAACGTCTGCTAAGCTGGCGCGTCTGGAAAAGGAGGGAGTACCCTACATATCCATAATGACCAACCCGACCACCGGTGGAGTAACGGCCAGCTACGCAATGCTGGGTGATTTTAATGTGGCAGAACCGGGAGCACTCATCGGTTTTGCAGGACCACGGGTGATTCGACAAACGATCGGCCGGGATTTACCGGAAGGTTTCCAAACGGCTGAATACCTGGTTGAGCATGGATTTCTGGACTTTATTTTGCCCAGAACAAAAATGAAAAAGAAGCTATCCAAGCTTCTCACTATTCTGGAGAATAAAGGCGGCTAGATTTGATTGGCCGTGTTCATGACAAGGGTCATTGGAAATATGCCGTGATGCAAAAAGCGGTTATGGACGAATTAATAAAGAAAGAGAACGCATTTCTATGAGATTTGCCGATTACGCCAAAATATATGTAACTGCCGGGAAGGGTGGGAACGGAATGGCCCATTTCAGACGTGAAAAGTATGTTCCCAAGGGAGGACCCGACGGTGGTGATGGCGGCAAAGGAGGGGATGTCATTTTGGTTGGAAATAAACAGCTGAATACCCTGTTGGATCTTAGATATAGAAAATATGTGAAAGCCGACTCCGGTGGACACGGTCAGACTTCACGGAAGACCGGTAAGGACGGGGAGGATGAGAGGCTGGAAGTTCCATTGGGAACCGTGGCATACGATGCAGATTCCAGAGAACGGATAGGCGAAATTACCGAAGACGGCCAGGAACTGGTGGTTGCCAAAGGCGGCGAAGGTGGATTGGGTAACTGGCATTTTAAGAGTGCTACTAATCAAACTCCTCAGCATGCCCAGGAGGGACGGGATGGGGAGGAACGTGCAATAGAGCTGGAGCTGAAACTGATTGCGGATGTGGGTCTGGTCGGGTTTCCGAATGCAGGGAAGAGTACACTGCTCTCAGCCTTGTCCGAAGCGAAACCTAAAATTGCAGAGTACCCATTTACTACCCTGGAGCCTAATCTTGGCGTTGTTACATTTTCGGATTATCGAAGCTTTGTTATGGCCGACATCCCGGGAATTATTGAAGATGCGCATCAGGGGAAAGGTCTTGGACTACAGTTTTTGAGACATATTGAGCGAAATAACGTGCTGCTTTTTATGGTGGGGTGTGATACGGAG
>JAWVZW010000054.1:0-9147 GCA_033721975.1 Balneolaceae bacterium | reverse complement strand
AGTTCCAGGGTGGTCACTGCCAGGGCCATTTTCTCCATATCTGTCCGGAGATTATCCAGTTTCCGGATATAGGCTACATCCGATAGTGTTTGTACTTCCCTGGTCTCTTTCATGAATATGACAGCTTCCAGAATCTGACCCGGAACAAAAAAAGCCGCCAGTTTGCTCTTCGGCCTCCGTGCACCTTTTGCAATCACCGCTACTTTTCCATGTTTCCGGGTAAACAGCGTAACGATCAGGCTCGTCTCCTGGAAATTGATGGACCTCAAAACGATGGCTTCGGTTTTAACGATCATGATTAAGGCACAGGTGTGGGGTCAGGGTTCAGGAATACAGTATGTCAGTGTTAACAGTATGTCAGTGTCAACAGAATACAGGCTTCAATGAGAATCTTGCTAAATACCTCTGAGATCACAAATCGCTCCCGAGACTTCGGGACCAATCGCATATCAACTCCCTATCGTCTCCCGTCTGACGACTGACGTTTCACGTTTCACTTCTTCCTACTCATGAATCCATCCCCTGTCTTCCAGAAACTGGACCATGGCGGGTAAAAATGTAAGGGCTGAAAGAAGTGTCATACCAATGCCGATTGTAGCCATAATACCGATCGATTGCAGCCCCGGATGACTGGTAAAAAGCAGACCCGCAAATCCTAGCATCGTGGTCAAAGAACCGATTGTGATATGCTGACCGGTACTGGATAGCACATCCCACATGCTTTTACGGCCTTCATCCCTGTACCGGTGTGCCAGATGAACACCGTTATCGCATCCGATTCCAAGAATGGCCGGCAGCACGACGAGATTATAAAAATTGAATTTCAGTCCGAAGAGAAGCTGTATACCGAAGAGCCATAACAGTCCCACCAATAGAGGAATAAGGGCAATCAGGGTCCAGCGAATGTCTCCAAATGAAAACCAGATAAACAGAAATACGATGAGAAACGTGGCACCTACCATGTACGGGCTTTCTGTCCTCATCAAATCCAGCATCGTGGCAGCAACAATAGAGGTACTTCCTGCATGATATTCATGGCCGTTTTCCAAAACAACTTCTCCCACCTCCTCCTTAAAGGCAATGGATTTTAAACCATCCGAAAGCCCTGCATTCGGATATATGATAACAAATCGCCCGATATCTCCGTCGCGGGTCATAAAACGATTTTTCAGATAATCCGGAATGCGGTCTTCATCCAGGGGTTCCCGGGTCTGGGACCCTCTTCGAAGTATATCCAGATTCTCATCTTCCTGGTCACGGATAAAAGAGTTCTGCAGCAGCTGCCGGATCTCGGCAATATATTCCAGTTTTTCGTTAGCCATCTCCTCAGTGGGAGGAAACCGTTCCTGAAGAGCCTCCACCTCATCGATCATGGTATCCGGATTCTCATTTTTCCGTTCCCTGAGCTCTTCCAGCAACAGAAATACGTCTTCATTATTATCGGCAATGATATAGGCCGGATTACTTCGGTTATTTTCATCTACTCCTCTTGTAAACTCCTTGAACCTTTCATACTCGGGAAAAGTAGGTTCCAGATTTGAAAACTGATATTCAAATCGAAGGTTGGATGAGAACACCAGGACAACTGCAGAGACCAGCAAACCAATGATGACGAAGGTTCGGGCAAAAGGATATCTCTTGAACAGTTTCCGGGACTCAAATTCTTCCGATGCCGGATTGAGAAGAATCCAGTTCCAGCGTTCAAAGATAACCAGCAGTGCGGGCAGCACGTACAGCATGCACGACACTGCAAAAAGAATCCCGATACCTGAAATAAATCCAAATTCGGAAAAGCCCCTGAAATCAGCCACCATCAGCACAAAGAGAGCGGAAGCCGTTGTGAGTGCCGACACGATAATGGCAGATCCGGTATTGTCATAGGCAGACATGACACTTTCGCTCACCGTCTTACCCGCCGATCTGTATTCGATATATCTGGCGTAGTAGTGAATTCCGTAGTCTATTCCCAGTCCAAAAAGGATTACAAACAGGACGGATGTCATCGTATTCAGCAGGCCCAGATAAAAATAGGTGATCCCGAAAGTCCACATCAAACTGATGAGCAGAGGGATACCAATGACAAGAATCGGCACAGGCATGCGGAGCAGATGGGCCCAAAAAGAGTGCTTTCTGTTTTTTTCATCCGCCCGCTGATAATGAATGTACTTCTTAATAAAGAAGTAGAGCATCACCAGAAATATGACGCTTGAAATACCCAGACCAAAGCTGTTGAATACGTCATTCATTATGGATTCAAACTCATTGAGATGACGTTTGAGCCTTCCCCCGTACCGAACCTCCATCTCCGGGTGAAATGACGTCGGGTCCAGCCGCTCAATCAACGATTCATAACTGCTGAAAAGATCCTCCAGGTATCGTATATCGCTTTTGGAACCAGATGGATACAGGTCGAATACGATCAGTGTGCTGTCTTCGCTGACAGGGTATTCTGATGGTATGAATTCGTCGTAGCTTTCCCGAAACTGCTCAATATCGGGACCCGATTCCTCCTCCTCTTCCTCAAAATCATCAAAGAAATCAACAAAAAACGGGTTTGCCTCTTCCCTCGCAGTTTCTATTTCGTTTTCAAGATACTGTTTGATCTCCTCAAGCTCGGAAATGGTTGCCAGGTAGAGCGCATTATCTTTAAGAACTTCTGTCTCTCTGCGCAGCTCAGCCCTGTTAAAAAATGGTTCACCCGTTCTCGGGTAAATCAGATCCAGACTTTCCTCAACCAGACGTTCAGCAAACTCGATATTGGCATCAAAATCCGGCGATTTGATTGCAACCTGCATCGGTGTTTCACCGCCGGCCGTCTCCTCCAGTTCTCTCAGGGCCTGAACGTTTTCGTTGGATTCCGGTAATAGGTTCGCGATATCGGTATCAACCGTTAAGCGAGAGGCAAAGATAGCTGCCACGATCGCAAGGATTACTGAAACAGTAACAACCAAATAGGGATGACTCACGTTATATTGAACAACGGGCCTGAAAATCCGGATGAGTTTTTGCATTAGGTCAGTAGTAAACTTTTTAAACCGCAAAAATTTACGATTTTTTTAAAGAACAAACGGGTCTTTGTCTGATGTGATTTGATCTGTAGATTTTTTTGTGATCACGTTCATCTATCCAACTAAAGAAAAATGTACATCGTGCCCTTGCAGCACCACAGTGAGCATCTCTATCTGAGCCTGTCCAGCCGCTGCCTCGCTCTTTCAATTGCTGTATCACCTGCACGCTGGTCCATAGCTGCACGATAGTATTCCCGGGCTGCTTCCGTGTTGCTCAAAAGCTCATTGGTTCGCCCTGCAAAATACGCCGATATCGTATGAAATTCCCGATCGCGCTGGGATGGCAGATTCAGCCCTGCCTCATAGGACGTAACAAAAGCCTCCATCGCCTCTTGAAAAAATCCGGTATGATAATAGGCTCTACCCAGCCAGTGATAGATCTCCTCTCTCAGCACATCATAAAACTCGGTTTGGGGTCCCAATCGATCCCAGTGGTCAAGTGTTTCCTGAGCCGCAATTCTGGCTTCGTCATACCGATCCATCTGGATCAGTGACCGCGTATAAAGCCGCCTGTAATATCCGTTATCCGGATAGCTTTCTATTAGTTGCTCAAAAACAAGAGAGGCCTCCTCATATTCATTTTCGTAATTAAGGAGTATGTACCCCAAAAAATAAGCGGCTTCGGGCCGGGCAAAGATGCCATTTTCAGATGCTATTCGTAGTGATTGAAGGCCTTCATCATAATTGCCTTCGGGCAAAAACCAGGATACAGCCCTAACGACCGGATAGTTCTCGGGGATGTAGGCTGAATAATATTTTTTCAGACCCTCGGCAAAATCATTATCAGGCAGGGATGGCATTACTTCCATCAGGCGTGAATGAGCCTGAAAAGCTCGCCGGCCCAGGTTCATGCTGGTAATCCAGTTTTCCCGGTTTGAGTTATGCCTGGCAGAATAGGCATTGGATATAGCCCGAACGATCAGTGCGTCGGGATGATCCGGAGATCTGCTGAGCAACCTGCCGGCTTCATAATCCGCTTCCTTCATTTTTGTAAAAAACTCCTCGTCATACTGAGTGCTCGGCAAATCCTGAAGTACCTCCCACCAAAGCTGCATTCCGCTCCATAGCACCCAGAGTGGATGTTCTGGATAACGATCCATCCACGGAGCCAAAATCATGGATGCAGCCTCCTCATTACGGTTGTAGAGAGAGTCGATGGCAACCCTCGCGTCTGCCTGAAAAGCTTCATTTTCAATCAGAACAGCATTTTGGGCCGATAGGGTCTCTGACCCGGCTGTAAACAGAATGACTGCAATAAAAGCAGAGCGGATCGTCCTAAGAAAAGGTGTCATTGCAAATGGATTTTAGAAAATATTCCTTCCCGGGCTTCTGACTGTTCACCGCTATTTATACCGAATCATTTCAAATATTCCAGCAGCCAGCCCTCGGTGAGATCCAGCACTTCGGAGAACGGTTCAGGGAAGTCCTCTTCTTCGAACGGATGAGAAACGCCAAAGGTATGTCCGGTATCAGGGATAAATCGAATTTCCTTATCAGCTGCAGGTGATTTCCTGAATAATTTTTCTGACTCGGATCCGGGAACGGATTCATCCTCTTTGGCGGCAATGAATAGCGACGGGATATGAAGTTCTTCTATTCGGTTTAAAGCGATTACACGATCTGCATTTTCCATTGCATCATCGAAAACAACCCTGTCAATTTTCATCGTCTGACCTGTTCTGGAATTCTGTATCTCTGTATACCCTTTTTCCTTCCAGTCATTGATCATTTCGTCACTCCACCGCGCATTATAGTCCGCTACCGCACTCCAGGTAATCAGGCAGTGTATTTCAGAGTATTCAGCAGCTGCTGCCACAGCTGTATGTCCGCCTCTGGAATGGCCAATAATTCCAATTCGATCTGTGTCGAGGGTAAACTTGTCACTTTCAATTTCTTTGTTTTTGATGGCCTCTATGACTGCCCCGATATCTTCAAGATCCCCGCTTAGAGTTTCTTCAGCAAACAGATCCAGCCGGTCAAAATCCATCATCCCCTCTCCCACTCCATTGCGGGACAAGTTGATGGCCAATACCGCAAATCCTGCTCTGGCCAGTTCTTCACAGGCATCCGGAAAGGCGCCCCAGTCTTTAAATCCCTTGAATCCGTGAATAAAGAGAACCACGGGCAATACAGAACCGGGACTGTTTGAGGGTGCATACAGATCGTAATGGATTGGCAAATCTTCAGGTGAAGGAACAGATCCGGATTTTTTTCGTACGCTAGTCGTGCTCATTCTTCTTGTTTATTGAAATCGAGAGTGTCCAGTTTTACCAGTTTTCTGAGATCATTGATCTCTTTTTGGCGCAAATATCTCCATCGTCCCACTTTAAGGTCTCCATCGCTCAGCCCCGCATACTGGGTACGCTTTAATCGGACAACTTCAGCACCAAAATAGGCAATCATCCTTCTAATCAGATGGTTTCGACCTTCAAAGACGGAAATCTCAATGGTTTCGGGCCTCAATAAATTCCGTTTTACTTTTGCCGGTTTAACGGGACCATCCTCCAGCTCAATTCCCTCCTGCATATTGTAAAGCTCTTCGTCGCTGAGAATTCGATCGCTTGTTACTTCATAAGTTTTTTTCACTCTATAGCTGGGATGCATCAGCCGGTGCGCAAGATCTCCGTCGTTTGTTAAAACAAGCAGGCCCATCGTGTTGCGATCCAGCCTTCCTACAGGATAAACGCGATATCCGGTAGCATCTTCCACGGCGTCCAGCACCGTATTGCGATCCCTCTCATCATTCGTGGTGCTGATGGTATCCTTTCCTTTGTTCAGCAATATATACACAAACGGTTCGAGCGTCAGACGCTGACCATCAGCTACGACTTTGTCGGATGGTCTGACCTTAATGCCGGGTTCCTCAACTTTTTTATCATTGACATACACCTTACCCTGTTCAATCAAAGCATCAGCATCCCTTCTGGAGCAGAGTCCCGCATGGGCTATAAATTTGTTGATCCGGATCTCATCTTTCAGGTATGGCTTTTGATCTGCGCGATTTGATGTTTTTGGAGAGGAATCAGCTTTTTTGGCTTTTCTGCTGTAAGACTTAGATGGCCGTTTGCGCTTTTGAGATTGGCCGCGTTCACTCTTGTCGTTTGTTCGATCGCCGGATGGTCGCCTCTTGCGTGAATCATTGGCTTTGTATCGGCTGTTTTTTTTGTTCATGTATTATATAAAGCGTTTCAGGGAGTCGAAATTTTACCCTTATTTGTTCGTCTTAAAATCAGAATAAGTGGTCAGGCAGAATTTAATAAGTTACCTTACAAGTACCGGATGGTGAAAACATACAACTTAGATTGATCCATGCCAAAAACTGCGAATAATCTTTTAGCCGCTAACCGGGAGTGGGCAAAAAATATCAAACAGCATGATCCGGAGTTTTTTTCAAGGCTTTCAAAATCACAATCTCCGGAAGTTCTTTGGATCGGATGCTCTGACAGCCGTGTACCGGCAACACAGATCGTAAATGCTGATCCCGGCTCTGTTTTTGTTCACCGGAATATCGCTAATCTTGTGCTCCACAGCGATATTAACTGCCAGTCTGTGATTCAATATGCAGTTCAGGTGCTCAAAGTCAGGCACATTATTGTCTGCGGCCATTACGGGTGCGGCGGTGTTCAAGCCGCCCTTGGCAAGGACAGACTTGGACTGATTGATAACTGGCTGGGAAATGTAAAGACTATCTACGTTTCGCACAGGGAAGAGATCGACAAGATCAAGGATCCCATCGAGCAGGTAAATCGCCTGGTTGAACTGAATGTAAAAAGCCAGGTAAAGCACGTGGTACAAAATCCTTTCGTACAGCACGAATGGGCTATCCATCGTGAGCTTTGGGTACACGGTTGGGTATATGATCTTGGCACTGGCCTTATCAAAGACCTGGGCATCACCAACGGAGAGGAAACGTACATCGACGCTTATTCCTGATCTCTCACCCCGGCAAATATGGGTAAGATACCGTACAGCCGGTGCTGTAAACTACTTCTTATTCACCCTGCCCCAGGGAATAGGCACGCTCACCGCCAAATTCATAGAGATTTTCAGTCTTCACGATGTCTACATTGTGCTCATTCATACTGGCCAGCAGTGAAACGATGTCGGATGGATTTAGGTCTCCTCCCTTGGATACAAACCGGCATCTCCAGTGATCGGTGCAAAATGTTTCCTCAATCCCTTCAGGCCAGACTTTGGTTCCTCTGTTCGTGATCATAATCAGATCCATTTTCTCTGAGAGAGAACCGAGTCCTTTCTTCAGCATGTCAGCCAACTCGTCCGGATGTCCCGGCTCCCAGTAAGCAAACAGGTCCACACCTTTCAGTTTACGGTCAATCTTTTTGGACGGCTGATTATCGCCACGGCTGATCGTCAGATCTACTTTCATGAGTTCATCCGTTTCGGGATAGTGAACCGGCCTCAGGGTTTCGGGCTTCTGACCCAGCCTTTCGATGACGGCTTTTTCAAATTCTGTGGTAGACACTTTTTTGGTTGAAATATTTTCATCATAAATGTCTGCCGTATGCAAACCGTCTTCAAGGGTTTTCAGCCACGCATTTTGAATGACTTCTGCCGATTCATTGTCGCCGAGATGAATCAACATCATGACTGCTCCCATGAGCAGGCCGGATGGATTCGCAACATTCTGTCCCGCTATATCGGGTGCAGATCCGTGGATCGCCTCAAACATAGCACACTCTTCGCCAATGTTGGCTGACCCTGCAAGCCCAACCGATCCGGCTATCTGGGCTGCAATATCACTGATAATATCACCGTAAAGGTTGGGTAAAAGTACAACGTCAAACTTCTCGGGAGTATCAGCCAGCCTAGCTGCGCCGATATCCACAATCATGTTTTCCGACTGGATATCCGGGTACTCGTCACCCACTTCCTTGAACATATCATGAAAAAGACCATCCGTGAGCTTCATGATATTGTCTTTGGTAAAACAGGTTACTTTTTTTCTGTCATTGCGGCGTGCATATTCAAAAGCATATCGCGCAATCTTTTCCGAACCCGGCATCGTAATCAGTTTCAGACACTGGAAAACATCGTATGTCTGTCGGTGTTCGATACCGCCGTAGGTGTCTTCCTCATTTTCCCTGACGATCACTACGTCCATATAAGGGTGCTTGGTTCGAACAAAAGGAGCGTATGAGCGGCATGGACGAACGTTCGCATAAAGACCGAGTGTCTTACGCATGGTCACATTCAGGCTTTTTACACCACCGCCCTGAGGAGTGGTTATAGGAGCCTTGAGCAGTACCCGGTTCCGCCGGATGGGTTCCCAGGCAGAAGGTTCAATACCTGATTTGATCCCTTTCTTATACACCTTTTCACCGATTTCAATTTCATCATAGGTAAGCCCTGTATCAGCTGCCTTCAGAATGTTCAGGGTGGCGGTCATGATTTCGGGGCCGATACCGTCCCCATGAGCTACTGTAATTCGTTTCTTGCTTTTCATTCGGTTTAAAGGTGGTTTGAATTTTCAGGTGGCGCAATGATAACCTTACATCGGCATAAATGATAATTAAAACTATCGATCAGGTCTATAAGGGGTTTCCCTGACAGCCCGTTCATATCTGCCTGGGCTTCGGTCACTGCTTTGTTCAAATGGTTATTTTCTGTGTGTATGATTGAATTTCCGGATTTATAGATCGTTAAGCTTGCCTGCATTGGTTACTGATTCCGACCCGCTCTGTTCTGAACCGGAACGGGGTACCGGATCGTATCCGGACGTTCCCCAGGGATGGCATCGGCCAATGCGCTTGAGTCCGAGCCAGAATCCCTTAAATGGCCCCCACTCATGAACCGCTTCGATCATATAGGATGAGCAGGTCGGTGTATGGCGACAAGAGGGACCCAACCAGGGAGATATAATCAGCTGATATCCTCTTACAATGAGGATAATTATCCGGCTGATCGCTTTTTTAATCCCTCTCAGAATCATCTTATTAGTGTTCGGTCGATACTAAACTTAAAAAATTAAATACGCGGATCAATTGATCGTAAACGTAGTCTGACCTGTCTTTTCATCTTTCAGCTGAATGCCAATTTCCTGCAGATCATCACGAATTTT
>JAWVZW010000053.1:0-9162 GCA_033721975.1 Balneolaceae bacterium | reverse complement strand
CTGTCCAAACGATCGGAGCCCGATTCCCTCTTTAACGGAGTCGAGTTCGCGCAGATGCTGCATCCACTTGTTATCGATTGTAGACAGGATAGAGGTTCTTTCGAGAGCCCTTGCCACTTCACGGCCCTTGCTCTTTTCAGCTTTCTCAACATCCACTATGATTCGCATGCGGCGGATGCCGTCGGTAAAAATCACCTGGATTTTCGACGGCTTTTTCTCGGCATCGGACTTTTGAATCTGCTGGATGACCTGGTAGAGCGGTTCAGAAACCAGTCTCTCTTTCTTGCGATAATCTTCATAGGCTCGTTCGATAATCTTATCGGTCAGTCCGTCCTGGCCAAGGATTGCCCATTGGTCCATATCCAGTTCCACCTCAACAGCAAGTAGCCTTAATATTTCGTCGCGGAGCTGCTCAAACTCACCGTTAGCATAATATTCCTCAACGATCGATTCTACGAGATCTTCGAGCATGTCGAAGATGTCGTTTTGCAGCTGGTCTCCGAGCAGTGCATTTCGCCTCCGGGCGTATACGACGTTTCTCTGATTATTCAGTACGTCATCATACTCAAGCTGTCTTTTTCGGATACTGAAGTTGTTCTGCTCAACTTTTTTCTGTGCCCTTTCCAGTGATTTTGTAACCCATGGATGCTGAATTACCTCTCCTTCCTCGAAATTGAGTTTCTCCATGATATTTGCAATCCGGTCGGTACCGCCGAACAGGGTCATCAGATCATCTTCAAGCGATACAAAGAACTGGCTCTCACCGGGGTCTCCCTGCCGGCCCGATCGTCCACGAAGCTGAAGGTCAATCCGCCTTGATTCGTGCCTTTCCGTACCCAGAATGGCAAGTCCGCCCTTCTCTTTCACACCTTTACCGAGCTTAATGTCGGTTCCACGTCCGGCCATGTTTGTTGCAACCGTTACGGCGCCAACCTGACCTGCGTGGGCTACAATTTCACTTTCCCTCGCGTGCTGTTTTGCATTTAAAACATTGTGAGGAATCTTGGCTCGTTTCAACATCCGGCTCAGGGTTTCCGAAACGTCCACACTGGTGGTACCTACCAGAACGGGCTGACCTTTTTCGTGATATTCACGGATTTTGTCGATCGTTGCTCCGTACTTCTCACGGCGCGTTCGGAAAATCAGGTCTTCCTTATCATCGCGAATAACGGGCCGGTTGGTCGGGATAACGGTTACATCGAGATTATAAATTTCATTGAATTCTCCCTCCTCCGTAGCTGCAGTACCTGTCATTCCAGCTAACTTGTGGTACATTCTGAAGAAATTCTGGAGGGTAATGGTTGCGTATGTCTGGGTTGCCGCCTCCACTTTCACCTGCTCCTTGGCTTCAATAGCCTGGTGGAGTCCGTCGGAATATCGCCGTCCGGAGAGCACCCGTCCCGTATGTTCATCAACAATCTGAACTTTGCCCTCCTGTACGATGTATTCTTCTTCCCGTTCAAACAGGGTATAAGCTTTCAGGAGCTGATTGACGGTATGAATTCGGTCACCACGTTCGGCAAAAAGACGGTGCAGTTCGTTGAACCGTTTCTCCCGTTCCTGTTTTACCTCCGATTTAATCTCCTCGATTTTCTTATTCTTGTAATCTTCGCTGAACTCATCATTCGATTCAATTTCTGAAATTTTCTCTTTTTTGAGTTCTTCAATCTCTTCTTCGATATTGGATGTTTCCGTACCGAGATCCGGAATCACAAAAAATTCATCTCCCTCTTCTTCCTTGGTCAGGAATGCACGTCCCTTTTCTGTCAGCTCGATGGCTTTTTGCTTCATGTCCACTGCATAGTAAAGGTATTCATCTACGAACGGCAGCTTTTTAGCGTTATCAGCCAGGTAGAAACTTTCGGTTTGCTGTACGAGACGCTGATAATGTGCTTCCTGCATCAGTTTTCGGAATTTCCGGTTTTTCGGAAACCCGCGTTCAGCACGGTAGAGAGCCAGTCCGGCTTCTTCTTCATTACCCTCTTCGTAATATTTTTCAGCCTCATTTACGAGGGAAGCAACCAGTTTTTGCTGAGCATTTACCAGTGCTTCCACCCGGGGTTTCATCTCCTCATACTTCTGTTTCCCGCTTGATTGAGGAACCGGGCCGGAGATAATGAGGGGGGTTCGGGCCTCGTCAATTAAAATAGAATCCACCTCGTCAATAATGGCATAATGATGACCACGCTGAACCAGCTGTTCATCCTCCACGACCATATTGTCCCTGAGGTAGTCGAAGCCAAATTCGTTATTGGTGCCGTATACGATATCCGCCTTGTAGGCATTTCGCCGGGTTTCGGTATTGGGATCGTAAAGGTCAATGCAGTCTACCGTTAATCCGTGGAAATTGAAGATCGGTTCATTCCACTCGGCGTCTCTCTGCGCAAGGTAGGTGTTTACGGTTACGATGTGTACGCCGCGCCCGGCGAGGGCATTCAGGTAAGCTGGGAAGATAGCGGCCAGGGTTTTACCCTCACCTGTCTTCATCTCTGCAATACTGCTATTGTGCATGGCAATAGCTCCGACAAGCTGCACATCATAGGGAATCATACCCCATTCGTTTTCAGCACCGGCCACTTTCCATTTTTTTCCGACAAACCGCCGACAGGTGTCCTTCAGAACGGCATAAGCTTCGGGAAGAATTTCATCAAGGGTGTCTTCCAGAATTTCCAGCCACTCTTCTTCCAGTTCTTCAAGACGATCGGAGAACTCTCTTCGCTCTTCAAGCGAAATGGATTCGTCATTGGAATCCATGTTTTTCCGGATTTCCTGAATCTGTTCATCTACTTCATGTGTTCTCTCTTTGATGAGCTGTTTGAAATCCTCGGTTTTCTGCTTCAGTTCATCGTCAGAAAGGGATTTCACCTGCTCTTCAAAACTTTTTATTTCGTCCACCACCGGCCAGATCTTCTTCAAATCCTTTGCACTCTTTGTTCCGAAGATGGCGGTTAGAAATTTTGATATTTGTTCTAGCATACAGGTAAAAAAGCGTTTAGAATTCAATCAATTAAGTTACGGCTATTATGACCGGTGATCAACACTAGCCGGGCAGTTATGAGCACAAGAACTGTGCCACTTTATATAATCGTTTTAAAAGCGAAATATTGTCATCTTTTGCGCAGGCCGTGAAACTGAATTTTTATGGCGGATGGAATTCGGTTTTGAATTTTATTCTTTTTATTTTTGGGGTCTATCTAAAAACAGGACTTTGAATTTTATACCCGACTCTGGTTATGAAACGTACATACCAACCAAGCAAGCGAAAGAGAGCGAATAAACACGGATTCCGCAAGCGAAATAAAAGCAAAAGCGGTAAGGATGTTTTGAAACGCCGCCGGTCTAAAGGGCGTCACAAGCTCACAACAAGTGATGAAAAAGGACCAAAATAGGCCGTCAGTAAATAAGCCAGACCAAACACTCCCACGATCCAAAATTTTACGTGGCAGGCGTAATTTTCAGCGCCTGTTCGAAAAATCCACTGTGCTGAATTCCGATACCTTACAGTTTAGATACAGGCTTTATGATGATCCGAATGAAGGTTGTTACATCGGATTCATCGCTCCAAAAAAACTCTTCAAAGGCGCAGTAAAGAGAAACAAGGCCAAACGTTTACTGCGTGAGGTGTATCGTATTCATCAATATATGATTCAGGATCTCCTTATTGAGAACCAGTTCGGTTTTCACGGTGCTTTTCTCGCTTTAAAAACCGGTCTTTCCTATCAGGACGTAAAACGTGATATGCTGCCCATCCTGAGTAAGGTCAGGGCTAAACTTGAAAATATTGAACGTAATTCCCGCGAAACAGGACGCTCTGCAGAAGCGGGAGATATTAATTAAACGGACCCAATTCATTGGATAAGAATACGGTAATCGGACTTCTACTCATCTTCGTTATCACCATCGCATGGGCGTGGTTTACCATGCCCGGTGAAGAAGAGCTTCAGCAGCGGCAAGCTGAGCAAGCGGCAAGAGACAGTATAGCAGCCGCGCAGGCAGAAACCCTTGGCCAGGAACAGGAGAGACCGGAGAATATTCCAAATCAAACGAGACCTTCTGCTGACAGAACCACTCGTGAAAATAATACCGGCATAACGGAAAGAGAGCGGGATACAGCAATGCCTAATATGGGCGTTTTCAGCGAAGCAGTTTACCGCGACACGGTTTTGACGACCGTTCGTACCGAAAAGTTTGAGATTACAATGACGAATGTGGGTGCGGGACCTTCAAAAATAACGCTGATGGATCATGAAACCTGGGACGGGGAACCGGTCCAGATGATCCGCGATACGACAAAATCCGCATATTCTCTCGGATTTCTTTCGAACCAGAATTACAATATTGAGACCAATCAGCTGGTTTTTGAGCCAGTACAATCCTCAGACACAATCGTTATCGAAGGAGACGAGAGTACGGTTGTGTCGTACCGTCTTGCTCTGAATGATGGCTCCGAACTGGTTTTCACCTACACTTTTTACGGTGACCGGTACTCCTACGAACTCGATATTCGCCTGGACAATCTGCAGCCATACATAAGCGGTACCAATGTAGATTTAGGTTGGACTTCAGCCTTGCTGCTCACCGAGCAAGACAGGGTTCAGGATGCCCAACATGCCGGTGCATACGTCTTTGCAGGCGGAGAACTTGAAAAACTTGAGATCGATGAATCCTCGAGTGCTGAGCAGAGGATCAACGGCACCATCGGGTGGGTTTCGACTCGCACCCGATTTTTCGGCCAGTACATCAAACCGGTTACCAATTCCAATGCGGCCATTCTCAGGGCCGAGGATTTTGATAACTATGTGGAAGTTCCCGATACCTATCACCAGTACCAGGCTGCAATACAATCGAGTTACGTGCAGAGCCCTGAACTTTCGTATGAGCTTTACACCGGCCCGCTTCGATATTACGACCTGAAGGAGTTTGACGAGCATGCATATGATGTTGTTGAAATCGGGTATGCACTGATTCGCTGGTTTGCCGATCCCCTTGTTCGGTATCTTGTGATTCCATTCTTTGCTTTCGGAAGTACGATTATATCCAATTATGGAATCCTGATTATCCTGTTTGGTATTTTGGTGAAGCTGATTCTGTTCCCGCTTACCCAGAAGAGCTTCAAGAGTATGGCGGCCATGAAAGATCTTCAGCCGAAAATGAAGGAGATCCAGGAGAAGTATAAAGACGATCCGCAGAAGCAACAGAAAGAGACCATTGCTCTCTATCGGAAAGAGAAGGTAAATCCGCTTGGCGGATGTTTGCCAATGCTATTGCAGTTCCCGATTCTGATTACGCTCTTTTTCTTCTTCCAGAACTCAATGGTTATCCGCCAGAAGTCCTTCTTGTGGGCCAGCGACTTATCTGCACCGGACTATATTCTGAGTTTGCCCTTTAGTATTCCGCTACTCGGCGATCAGATTGCAGGATTTGTACTGCTGATGTCGGCTGCGATGTTCTTCCAGTCGAAAGTGTCAGGAGGCATGAGTTCAGGGGCTGCACCCAGCGGCGGACCCAATATGAAAGGGTTTATGTATATCATTCCGTTCGTGATGCTTTTTGTATTCAACAATTTTGCATCCGGATTGAGTCTGTACTATCTGATTTACAACGTGCTTTCGATCGGACAGCAGGCGTATATCAACTATCAGAAAGGTTCCGGCAGCGATTAAGGAAACGTAGCTGTTACACAGGCAATGATTTGAATATCAGCCTTTATGAAGAGTCAACATTATTCTGATTCTTTGTAAGTTCCGCCGTTATGAAAAGTGTGGCAATGGAACATTTTCCTCAAGTTGTGAGTGACGGGAATCTCTACCGGCTCTATAATCCCATCCTGAGAAAGAGATATAAAAACCGCCCAGAAGAGAGAGTGCGCTTGTGCTGGACAGAATTTTTGCTTCATCAAACGGGTGTCAGCCGGACACGCATCGGATTTGAAACCCCTGTTCAACTACGGCAGGTGGAAAAAGATTTGAGGGCCGATTTGGTGATTTACACGGATACCCTGAAACCGAAAATTCTGATTGAGTGCAAATCAGAATCTGTCCGGTTAACCGGTGAAACAGCAGAACAGGCAGCTCGTTATAACCGGAAATTGGGTGCTTCACAGCTTGTTCTAACCAATGGCGTGGAGGATTTGTGGTTTGATTATGAGAATGGCCTGATACAAGAGAGCGAAAACAGACTTGAGCCTATCGCCGATTTTGAGAGGCCTATCTCATACTGGCAGAAACGGGGATTTTGTTCAAGTGTCATCAGCCAAAATATGAGAGAGTGGTACAAAAGGTTGTTGAAAACGTTCTGGAGCCGGGAGCAGAGTAGAAAGATCCGTTATCTCGATTTTAAAGAGAGTCCGCTGCAGGTTCCGATGAACCACTACTATAGAGTTTTTGAGCCCGATCCCGATAACCGGCTTGCCGTGACGTTTGCAGGGATTGGAGAGAGCGGGAACTTTCTGATTGCACTGCTCAACAAAAAAGGAGTGAACCAGGGACTTTTTTGGGCAGATTTAAATCGAGCGGTAAAAAATCCGGGATATGCTGCAACGATTATGACATCCGGTCGTCAAAAGGAGGTACCCGCATTCACTGCACTGCCCTTCAGTTTTTCAGAAAAAGAGCAGTTTGACAGCGATAAGTTGGTCCGTTGTATAATGAAATCTTTTGATTAACAGCGGCATCTGCTACCTTTGAGAAAAATGAATTGAACCTAAAATAATATGGCAACACACCTGCATCGAAGAAAGTTACTCTCTCTTTTTGAAGACAGCCAGGATGGGATTATCTATCTGAAAGGGGAGGAGGTCATGTATCGCCACGGTACAGACTATGAATTTCACTTTCGCCAGGAGAGTAATTTCTGGTACTTGACGGGAATCAACGAGCCCGGGTACCATGCCATTATTGATATTAAAAAAGGAGATTATCACCTCTTTGCGCCAAAACGGGATTCCCAATATGCTGTGTGGCACGGGCGCATTAAACCGGAGGAGGAGATAAAAGAGCTCTATAAACCAGATCACCTTCACTACGACAATCAGCTTTTGTCTGTTTTAAAGGAGCTGGATCCGTCCGTCATCTACTGTCTCAATGAGGAGCAGGCCGAGTTGATTGAAGACCTGGAGCGATGCTTTAAGCTGGAGTCGGATACACTAAGCGATGCAATTACCTATTGCAGGTCTATTAAGACGGAATATGAACTTGGATTAATGCGTAAAGCGGCCGCGGTTAATAACCTGGCACACCTGGAGGTGATGAAGCAGATCAAGCCGGGAATGCACGAGTACGAGGCAAAGGCGATCTTTGATTATCATCAGATAAGGAACGGACTTATGCAACCGGCCTACACTGGCATCCATGCAGGTGGAAAAAATAGCGCCATCCTTCACTATGTTGAGAATGATAAAAAGATGGATGATGGTGAGTTATACCTTATTGATGCCGGATATGAGTATAAGGGGTACGCCTCGGACATTACCCGTACCTACCCAGTGAACGGTCGATTTTCCGGTGATCAGACCATGATCTACCAGGTTGTTTTAGAGGCGCTTAATCAATCGATCGAGAGTGTCGAGCCCGGAATCAAGATGGAAGAACTCCACCTGTCAGCCTGTCGAACCATTCTCTCAGGTCTTAAAGATATCGGGATTGTAAAGGGATCCGTTGAGGATATGATGGAGAATGACATCTTTGCCCTCTTCTTTCCCCACGGTCTCGGTCACTTCCTGGGGCTGGATACCCATGATGTCGGTGGTTATCCGAAGGGTGTGGAGAGAATCGAACGGCCGGGAATTCGTTATCTGAGGGTTCGCAGAGAACTGCTGCCGGGAATGGTCATTACCATTGAGCCGGGCATCTATTTTATTTCGGCGCTCCTCAAACCGGCTCTTGAAAAGGATGAAAAAGCTCCCTTTTTAAACAGTGAAAAGATAGAAACACTCCTGGATTTTGGTGGCGTTCGCATCGAGGATAACCTGATTATTACCGAAGACGGGTATGAAAATCTTACGGATGTTCCGAAAGAGATAGCTGAAATTGAAAAGATCATGCAATAGGTGAATTAGGTTGACTGGAAACGTAAACCCAATAAATTCAATCACATGTTTAAGGCTATAAAGGTAGATGTTGAGTATAAACAGAGGGAGCGGCGGATTCTTAACACGCTTCTGGCAATCGTTACGGGATTCTTAACCCTGACATATCCGAATTTTCTCTATCTGATCGCAGGTGGATATCTGGTGGCACTGGGACTGCTGTTTATCTACCTGCGAACTCCTGCAGTTATCGCCGGCCTTCCGCTGGTCACAGGTATACTCATCTTTATCTTTCCGGAGCTCATACCGTTTACCTTTGCTGCTTTCCTGGGACTTTTCGGTCTGATTCTGCTGATGAGTTTCCAGTTTACAATACTCGGCTTCCTGACGCTGATTTTTGCCGTTCTGATATTGATGAATCCTGATTCAGTTGCCTATTTTATTGCTGCTTTTCTGATTCTGTACGGAGTGGTGAATCTGATCCAGCTCTTTCAGAACAGGCGTTGACAAATCAGTCGATCTGTATCTGAGAACAAAGCTACAAGTAATCAGCGGGCTCAATCAGCTTCATCCGGGGATCAGATTCAACAAAATATCTCAGCAGAGGTGCGTGGCCCGATCCGAAAATTACGATGATGCGATCCCCCTGTTCGGCGATGCGGGCAAGATTTGCAAAGATCTTGATGTTCCGTTCATGCCAATTGCTCACCAGATCCGCTCCCACATAGGTGGTATCGTTTCCCACGGATGCGGCAAGAGCATAAAAAGAACGCTGCAATTGAAGATATCCGGGGCTGTTCTTTTCCTGTAATATTTCAGGAATTGTGGATTTGCTGTAGAGTTCCCTGTGATACTGTTCTACATGGGCCCGAAGCATTTGAAACTTTTTTATAAACTCAGGCTGATGTTTCTCAGCAAAATCCATCATTTGTTGAAAGGGGAAATCTCCCCGTATATCAATGGAATAGACCACAGGATGGTTGAACCTTTTCGCTATCCTGAATCCCAGCTGCTGCCTCTCGTTCCGCGTTAATTCATGGTTTCCGTTCAAATATGCGGAATAGAGGCTGTCAATTTCTGGTTTGAAATTAAGGCGCGATTCAATAGCAATTTTCGTAGGCTGAAACTTAGAAAGG
>JAWVZW010000052.1:0-9184 GCA_033721975.1 Balneolaceae bacterium | reverse complement strand
TACTACTTTGGTTCCCAGAAGTGAACCTACATTTACTGCATCTTCCCATGGTATCCCGATAATAAACGCTATGGGTGCTATGACCCAGCCGAGCAGTGTTTCGATCGTTAACTCTCCGCCGGGAATGATATTGTTAAGGCCGGTGAGATTACCAATCTCATTTAAAAAATAATTGCCCATTGCCAGCAATGCTATAAACGCCAGTAACATAGCACCAACATTTGCCGCCAATTTAAGTCCGGTTCCGGCACCGCTCGCAGCCGCATCAATCCCGTTAGCGTCTGTCTTTTCAACGCTCATTTTAACTTCGCCTTTCGTTACGGGCTCATCCGTTTCGGGAAAAATAATTTTTGCAATAACCAGTGCGGCCGGTGCCGCCATCAGACTGGCACCCAGGAGCTGTTCTGCGAACATCAATCGACCCACGTCCAAGGATACCCCTTGAGCCAGGGAATATGAGTTCCCCAGCATCTGTACATAGGCCGCCATTACGCCGCCTGCAATTGTCGCCATTCCACCCGTCATGATGGTGAGTATTTCCGAACGGGTCATTTTTTCGATGTATGGCTTAATAACAAGTGGAGATTCAGTCTGCCCCACAAAAATGTTGGCAACTACGGAGAGAGATTCGGCACCCGAAGTCCCCATCAGTTTCTGCATCGCTTTCGACATCACGCTTACAACTTTCTGCAAAATCCCGTAGTGGTAAAAAATGGCTGTCAATGATGCGAAGAATACTATGGTAGGCAATACCTGAAAAGCGAAAAAGTTACCCAGGCTTCCCTCCATGCCGGGACTTTTAGCCAGATCACCAAATATGAATTCAGCACCGGCTGTAGTAAAGTCAAGAACAATGACAAAGAAACTGGATACCCAGCTGAAAAACAGTTTTGGCCAGCCCAGGGGAGACCAGTATTCAGCCATATCGGCACCTTTTAAAATGAATACAGCCAGTACAAACTGAATACCAAGTCCGGTTGCCACCATTTTCCAGTTTACCGCTTTACGGTTTTTGCTGAACAACAGTGCTATGGCGATAATTGCCGCCATTCCCACAATACCACGTACAAGATCCATCAATTAATGAGTTTTTTCGGTTGATTCTCTGTCTTTCCGCATACTGAATTCAGGAATTGGTTTACCTTTCTTCTCGTCCACAGGCGGCCTGAAGCAGTGCCGGGCCCTTGGTTCGTATGCGTCTTTTTCCCCGACAAGTACCTGGTCATTGTTCTCTACAACCCGTTGAGAAAAGTTGGCCATCAGCCCGCTTTCGGCACAAATTGCATGCAATTTGGTGACATACTCTGCAATAGCCAATAACTGGGGCATTGGGTCAAACGGTTTGCCCTCAAAATCCATATCCAGACCGGCCACGATCACTCTTTTTCCATCATTTGCCAGGGTATTGGCAACATCCACAAGCCGATCGTCGAAGAACTGGGCTTCATCAATGCATACAACGCGGGCGGAGGAAGTAAGTAATACTATCTGGTCAGCAGTATTTACAGTTATACTGGGAAGAGAGGTTTCGTTGTGCGAAACAACTTCCGTTTCACTGTATCGGTTATCCGTTGCAGGCTTTACGATAATGACTTCTTGTCCAGCTATATGCGCTCTTTTCGCCCTGCGTATCAGCTCTTCTGTTTTTCCGCTAAACATACCTCCGCATACCACTTCAATCCATCCCAGATGGTTTGGGGTAAAACCGGGTTCATTGATCATATCAGATTTGCAAGCTTACAAAAAATTAGCTGATTCAGTGCGTTGAATATATACCTGAATCCAATAAAACAAAAAGGATCTTTTTTGTATTACCTGATCTGTGCAGTATATATTATCGACCATAAAAAATTTATTCGGTCTTTATATGAAAAATCGATTCTACAGGATGCCCGCTGAATGGGAAAAGCATACCGCAACTCAGCTTCATTGGCCTTCAAACAGAGATACATGGCCCGGTAAGCGTCTCAAGAGGGTAGAGAAGGTATATCTTGAGATCATTTCTGCTTTGCATACCTATGAGCCGATCATCCTGCTGGCAGACATCGGAACGGACACGAATCGACTGAAGACTCTATTCAAAGAACATGACATAGATCTTGATCAAATCTGTATCTGCTCAATCCCGTTGAATGATGTCTGGGCCAGGGATTGCGGCCCGATTTTCATCAAAAAGAAATTAAACGTGAATTCTGATTTGCCGGAATTTGCCATAACAAACTGGACCTACAACGCCTGGGGAGGGAAATATCCACCTTATGACAGTGACAATAGAATTCCTGATTGGTTTGGCGAAAAGTTTTCCCTGGACGTCTATTCGCCTGTTATGGTCCTGGAGGGAGGGGCTATTGATACAAATGGTGAAGGAATCCTGATGACCACTGAGTCCGTTCTGCTTAATCCGAATAGAAACCCATCGATGGCCCGTGAGGAGATTGAATCAAATCTGAAAAATTATCTGGGAATCGAGAAGATCATTTGGCTGAAAAGGGGGCTGGCAGGAGATGATACAGACGGTCACATTGACGATATCTCCCGATTTTTAAGTCGTGACACAATACTTACAATGATTTGTGAAGATGAAGATGATATCAATTTTCGGGCTTTGCGTGAGAACCTTGAGATACTTAGGGAGAGCCGTAATCTGGATGGACAACCATTCAAAATCGTAACGCTGCCAATGCCAAGAACCCGCATTGAAGGTACCACTGTGGATGGGTCTGAATATGTGCCGGCGAGTTATGCCAACTTCTATATCGCGAACGGAGTGGTATTGGTTCCCCTATATGATGAGAGATATGATAACCTGGCCATGGATCTACTAAAGCAATCTTTTCCGGATCGCGATGTAATCGGCATCGAATGCGCGGATCTGGTGTGGGGGCAGGGGAGTATTCACTGTATCACACAGCAGCTTTATGGGATACAGGTTCAGGAATGTAAGTAAGTCCTTTATCCCTCAATTATCCCTTAAAGAAGTCACTGAATCTTAATCCAAATGATCCACCAATTCCCAGACTTCTCTTCTAACCAAGTCGCGTGATCGGTTGATATTCTCAAAAAACTCATTGATATCCGTATCGGGATTTTCCTGGATAATCAACTCTTCCGTAAATCCGAATTCAACATGCTCCAGCTTATCGTAATAATCGATCGTTGAGAAATTATAACCGTATTCCAGTCCGCCGGGTAGAATCATTTCATTTAGCTCCCAACCTTTCATAACGTCGTTTTCCATGCGGCGCTGATGAAGCGGACGTGCTGTTTCATCCTCCATCATCTGATATTCGAATTCATATCCCTGGCCAACTCTCATGTAATTTTTTACCATATAGCGGCTGGGGCGGGCTCCCTCATTTTGCATGACGCTATTACGGATTGTCCACAGTTCAGAGATAACCGGGGTGTAAACATCCCTGAAATCATCTGCAAGCTGCTGCATATCACCAGTCATGCCCTGAACAATATCTTCAAAAGCTGAAATCTGATCACTAATGGTGATTACAACATAATTGTATTCATTATCGTGAGTGCCAGGATATTCTACCTTGTACAGATACCAGTCAGCAATAACATCCTGATCTTTCCTGGTCTGTTGAACGGGTTTTACGATATCTGAAATATTTTGGAGGAAATAATCAACACTCCCTTCAGATTGGTAAACATAATCGATGTGCAAATATTTACCCTGATACGACTGGGCAAAGGAAGACTGAAAGAAAAGTAAGATTAAAAGAAATACAGTAACCGGGAAGAGAACTTTTTTATAAGCCACAATAACCTCCATATCCGAATATTAAGGTTTAAGTCAATTAACAAAATTCCCAACAATTTCCGAAGTGCATCCAAAAATATCTCATAACAGCTTAAAAAATGACCATAAGTAAGAACAGGTCAGCTTTAAAAAACCAATTTTGATCTATAATTCTATCTTTGATTTCATATCTTCCATTTACATCGACAGTGCAATCAAATACAGACAATGTCCACGATCTCGAATGATAAGTATGAAGCTGTAATCGGCCTAGAAGTTCACGCGCAGCTTCTTACAAAAAGCAAGGCATTCGCACCCGTATCTTCTGAATATGGAGGAGCACCCAATACACAAGTTACTCCGCTTTGTCTTGGCCATCCGGGCACTCTTCCGGTATTGAATGAAAATCTTGTCAGGTACATCATAAAAATGGGTCTCGCTACCGGATGTTCTGTTTCCAAAAAGTCGATATTTGCCAGGAAAAATTACTTTTATCCTGACCTTCCCAAAGGGTATCAGATTTCTCAGTATGATACACCCATCTGTTATGACGGTGCGATTCAGATCGAGCTTGATGACTATGACAAAACAATCGGGATCACCCGGATCCATATGGAAGAGGATGCCGGTAAATCCATACATGATCAGGATCCCTACCATACGTTGATCGATTTAAACAGAGCCGGAACTCCCTTAATCGAAATTGTATCTGAGCCCGATCTTCGAACGCCCCGAGAGGCATATCATTATCTCACCAAGATCAAGCAGATCGTGCAATACCTCGATATTTGCGATGGAAATATGGAAGAGGGGAGTCTGCGGTGTGATGCCAACGTCTCAATTCGGCCCAGAGGACAGAAAGAATTTGGTACGCGGACCGAACTGAAGAACATGAATTCATTCAGGAATGTCGAGAGAGCCATTAACTACGAAATTGAACGGCAAATCGATCTAGTTGAATCGGGCGGTACCGTCATACAGCAAACACTTCTCTGGGATCCCGTTAAGTTGGTTACACGTCAGATGAGAACCAAAGAAGAAGCCCATGACTACCGATATTTCCCGGAACCGGACCTTCCTCCCGTTATAGTAACGGATAAGCTTCTGGATGAAATAAGAAAAGAGTTACCTGAACTTCCGTCAGTACGATTTGAACGTTTTGTTAACTCATTGTCGCTCAGTGAGGAGGATGCCTATACCTTAACTGAATCCAGAGGCCTTGCTGATTATTTTGAGGGTATTCTGGAATATGTTAATGAGCCCAAAGCCGTTGCCAATCTGGTTCTGACTGAAGTATTAAGGGTTCTGAACGATAGAAGCATTTCCATTGAGTCATTTCCGATAGATGAAAAACGGCTTAGCGGACTCATTTCACTACGGCTTGACGACAAGATCAACTCTTCTGCCATGCAGGAAATTTTTAACAAAATGCTGGAAAACAGCGATGAAGCATCTCAACTGGCGGATGAGATGAATTTGATGCAGGTATCAGACTCTGATTTTCTGGATCCCATCATTGAACAGGTCATAGCTGACAATCCGGATGAAGTTTCCCGATATCGTGACGGCAAACGTGCTTTAATCGGATTTTTTATCGGTCAGGTGATGAAGCAATCTAAAGGAAAAGCAAATCCTAAACTTGTACGTGAAAGCCTGATAAAAAAATTGGATGAATCGTAATTTTCTCTTTTACAACGAACCTTTTTTAATGAGCAATCACAGACTCCCCCTGCTGCAAGGCTTTTTCATACTGATAGTAACGGCTTTTATTCTGACAGGATGTGGCCAAAATCCTGATGACTCAGCCTACCGCGCTGTCATAAAAGGCAGTGTTACAGTTGATGAGGAACTGGACAGCAGCGGAGATAACGGCGGCATTGAACTGTTGATAACGATCCCATCAACATCACAACAGGGGCCAGACACTCTTTTCTACGCTGTCACCGATTCTACTGGTCAATTCAATGGGATAGCACATTTTGATGAGCCCAGCCTGTATAGAATGGCAGTTTTAAGAAACGACAATCTCTTTGGTTTTCAGGGACTCGTTCTGGCAGATGGAGATACCATTTCCTACTCAGCTACACTTCCGGATATTGGAACTACGTCAGAGCTACAGTCCAGAGAAAACGATATATATCGCGACCTGGAAAGAGTGGATCGTAACTTTAACCGTGTTGCACGATTTATCAATGCAGGGGCGGTTTCTGCAGACAGTGTTGAAATAGAGCTCAATAAATGGAGTGATATTTACTGGGATGTGTATGAACGCTACCCGGGTACATATGCATCCATGATAGCCGGAAACTCGGCTGTAACCGTAGCCGGCGGCTGGAATGATTCGCTCATGGTTAACAGGGCCAACCGGGTACTTGAAACGGAAGGCTTTCTCAGAAGATCATCAAGGGAAGCGATGGCTCAATTCTTTGCTGAGAGTGGAGGTATTGAGGACGTTCTTCAATTTTATGATCGCCTCGAATCGCTGGCTGAAACAGAGGAACGACTGATGGAATTGAAAATTGATCGGATTGAGCTTTTGTATGACAGTGCCATGACCATGGAAGCGAACAGGTACCTTGAAGAATTCAGAAATGCTTACAGCGACAACCAGTTTGCAATGGAATGGGCAGACAATAAGAGTTATGATCTTGAATTCTTAACTCCGGGTACTCCATTTCCAGACTTTTCATTTATTACGATATCCGGTGATTCTATATCCACAATGGATTTACAGGATTCGCCTTATCTCATGGAAATAACACGGCTTGACAACAGCCTTTATCAACAGCAATATGATCGAACCGTTGCAATACATCAGATTTACAGTAACTTTGGTTTGAATATCATAACGATACCGCTTGCAGCAAATGAAGTAACCATGCAGGCATTTTATGAAGAGAGGGGCGTTCTCTGGAATGTAATTAGTCCCGACTCATTTCAGGCTGACTCACTGATTGAAAGGTACAATGTGAATCAGGTTCCTACACGATTTCTTGTTAATGATCAGGGTGAACTGGTTCGGAGATATGTCGGAAACGAGTATGATGACATCGTTAGAGGATTGCAGTCAATTATAACTCAAAATCGCGAAGAATGAGACAGTTTCTTATTGCAGGCAATTGGAAAATGAACGCCGGACCTAAAGAGGCCAAAAAACTGGCTGATCAGATTGCCGGTTCATGGGCGAATACAAAGCTGAAGTGTGAAGTTCTTATTTGTCCCCCTTTTGTTTCAATCCCCTTTGTAGTTAAAAGATTCAGGGATACGGCGCTTAAGACCGGAGCTCAAAATGTGCATACAGAAGATAACGGGGCATATACCGGAGAAATAAGCACGGAAATGATCAAAGAACTAACTTGTGAATATGTAATCGCAGGCCATTCTGAAAGAAGAGCTTACTTCTTTGAAACGAACGAACTTGTAGCAGAGAAAGCACAAAAAATTATTGATTCAGGCCTGAAACCTATTGTTTGTGTTGGGGAAAAGCTGGAGGAACGTAAAAACAATACTCACCGTGAGGTGGTTAAAGAGCAGCTTTTATCAGTCATTAACAAACTGGATGCATCGGATGCTGAAAATCTTGTGATAGCTTACGAACCTGTTTGGGCAATCGGTACGGGAGAAACAGCATCTCCGGAACAGGCACAGGAAATGCATCAATTTATCCGTGAACTGGTAGATAAGGAGTGGGGAACGGATGCTTCAGAGACCGTACGAATCCTGTATGGAGGGAGTATGAAACCCGCTAATGCCAAAGATCTTCTTACCCAGCCTGATGTTGATGGAGGGCTGATTGGCGGAGCAAGCCTTCAGGAAGAAAGCTTTAGTGAAATCATTACCATAGCAGAATCGATTTCATCATAATTTATGGATACAGCCTATAACGTATTGCTGATTGGAAGTGGGGGCAGGGAGCATGCCATAGCATGGAAACTGAAACAATCCTCCAATCTGGGCAATCTGTTTATTGCACCGGGAAATCCAGGAACTGACAAAATCGGCGTTAATTTAGACCTGGATACTGAGAATTTCTCTCAGGTTGCCGAGTTCTGCAGGGAACACAATATTGATCTGGTTGTTGTTGGACCGGAAATACCGCTTGTGAATGGTATTACCGATTACCTCGAAAAAGAGAACATCAAGGTTTTTGGTCCGCATAAGCGGGCTGCAAAGCTTGAGGGCAGCAAGGAATTTGCCAAAGAGTTCATGGTTAAATACGAAATACCAACTGCCGATTATGCCGTTTTTTCATCAGAGGATTTTGATGATGCTCTTACATTTGTTCAATCTAAAGATAGTTATCCCATTGTACTGAAGGCAGATGGACTGGCCGCCGGCAAAGGAGTATTTATCTGCAATAGTGAAGAGGAAGTCATTACGAGGCTGAATGAGCTAAAAAGCGGTGACGCTCTCGGAGGCGCAGCACATAAACTCGTTATCGAGGAGTTCATGAAGGGTGAGGAAGCTTCTGTATTCATCATTGCGGATGGTCATTCATCTCACATCCTCCACAATGCACAGGATCATAAACGTATAGGAGATGGGGATACCGGACTAAACACAGGAGGAATGGGTGCCTATTCTCCTGCTCCACTCATGACAGACGAACTGCTCGAAAGAGTAAAGACTGAGATTGTAGAACCTACAATTACCGGAATGCAGCTCGAAGAATCTGCTTATCATGGGATACTATATATTGGCCTCATGATCACGGAACAGGGGCCTAAAGTAGTTGAATATAATTGCCGGTTTGGGGACCCCGAATGTCAGGTTATTCTACCTTCACTGGAAAACGATTTCCTGGAGCTGCTGGTAGCTACTACAGAACAGCGTCTGGATGAGGTGAAAATTTCACTTGATAATAAATACCGGTGCTGCGTTGTACTTGCAAGCGGCGGTTATCCCGGCAGTTACGAAAAGGGCAAAACCATTCAAGGGTTGGATAAGGTGAACGATGATGCCATTATATTTCAAGCCGGCACAAGAATGGTTAACGACTCTCTCGAAACTGACGGCGGTCGCGTATTAAACGTTGTTGGAAGCGGAAAAAGCCTGAAAGATGCCATCGATCAAGCCTATTTAAATGTAGCAAAAATACAGTTCGAAGGATGTTATTACCGGAGTGATATCGGTGCGAAGGGTCTTCAAAGAATTGGCTGACGGATATATTTGGGAAGTAAGTATTGACGAATCAATTTATCCCCGGTCTCAATTTTAGCCTATCAGGCAGTATATGCAGATCAATACGGCAATTTTCCAGGATTCAGTTTCTTTTTCTGAAAGATTTCAAACTGTATTGTCTTACCAGATCGAGAATAATCCCGTCTACCGATCCTTCTATTCTGCATTCCAAAACGGGAATACTCAATCAGCGACCACAGATCAGCTCCCGCTGCTTCCCATAAGAGCTTTTAAAGATACCAAAGTTTT
>JAWVZW010000051.1:0-9462 GCA_033721975.1 Balneolaceae bacterium | reverse complement strand
GCTGCCTGAAAGAAGTTTTCCGGCACGATATCCACAATAAACTGAAGATTGCCCCGGTCCAGAACTTCCTGTGCTGCCTCTCCCCTGTTACCAACGTCCTCAGTATAGCTCTCCATTAACGACATGCGGGTCTCAATGGGAAGGGTTTTTCCGGGCTGGATAACATTAACTATGGTGAGTCCGATCACAATCGCCAGTGTGGTTGTAATCATATAGATTCCGATTGTCTTCCCTCCCATTCTTGAAAGTTTAGACATGTCGTTCAGGTTCGATATACCCACAACCAGTGAGGCCAGAACCAGCGGGATGGCGATCAGCTTGAGAAGGGTGACAAAAATATCACCGAATGGCCTGATATATTCACTGGTAAAATCATTGAGTCCTGCTACGCTTGAAAAAAGTCCCCAGATCAATCCCAGAATCAAACCGATAATGATCTGCCAGTGCAATTTTTTGTACCACTTCTTCATAAAGAGATAATGTTTAGAATTATGAGTGTGAATATCCCACCGGTTCCGGTGGCAACCCAGTTGACAAAATTATTTCTTCGCACTTCGGGTGATCTGGCAAAGTGGCCGCCCGGCTGCTGCATTGAATCTTCATCAACACTGCCTTGATAAGCTGCCCCAACCAGAGAATCAACCACGGAACCGAGAAAGCCCGAAATAAAAACGATGGTTGCGGTCACCACGATATACCCGAACATCGGAATAATGAAAAGAGCTGCACAAAGGCTGCCAAAAAGTGCTGCGATGATACCCTTGATGCTGATACCTCCATCGGTTCCCGGCTCTACAATCTTGAAAGTATCGATCCGTCGGGTCTTTCCCGGACGCATCGTGCCGATTTCGGTAGCCCAGGTATCGGAAGTAGCCACAGCAATCACGGCCAGGGATGCAATCCAGAAGGTATCTATACCGGTCAGAAACCAAATGGTGACAAAACCTGCTATCCAGAATCCGTTTGCCCAGACCTGAAACCCATCCCGCCTGCTGTCATCTGATTCGGGATTCCCGGGTGAAAAATTTATCTCCTGATCCGGATTCATTCTTTGCCGAATCAATGAGAGAACACTGCTGCTGATAAAGAAGAAAATTAGAGCCAGACCGAGCCACCATCCTCCAAATCCAAGGGTAATGGTACCCAGTATCACAACCGGTTTGATGGCATCAAGCGTAATCCATTTCAGTAAAAATGCCAGATATGCGACGACAATGGAGAGACCCAGACCGGCCAGTATCAACAAGTGATCATTGGCCTTTCCCTCCATTATGAAAAGGTAAATGATGAGAAAACCGAAAAAGTAGTTGGTCAGTCGGTCCAAGGATCAGGTTCAACTCGTAGGGTTTGACAGCGATTCTTCTGATGGATGATCCCGTTTCAGGATTGCAAAAATCACGGTAACATAACCGGCCAGCACTACCACGGGAGAAACATAGAGGGATATGATCCCATAAACCTCATTCTCAAGCTTCATGGCGGTAAAACCTGCGGCAATCAAGAGTACGCCCAGGCCAATCAGCTTGTAATTAAGGGGTGAAAAAAGCATGGGCTTTGCTTCTTTTTTCCTGCTTTTTTTCTTTGGCATCGTAGTAGTCTGTTAGTTTGCGGAATATTCAATATCTGTTCATTGCACCGGATTTTGTCATCTTTATCATCCGGAACTCATCCCATCAGCGCTTTTTTAAAAAAGTAACCTCCTGCTAATGCACATTAGTATCAGAAGGTGGTTTGTATGAATGCTGTTTACTGATGAAAAATGATTCATTAAGTTATTCAATTCTTGGAATAACAGAAAAATTCATCTGTAAAGACAGCTTGTTTATGAAAATCGTACTTGCATCGGCAAGCCCCAGGCGGGCTCAGCTGTTCAGACAGATGAATCTTGAGTTTATCATCGACCCTTCCGATATCACGGAAAAGATCGATGAGGCACTCTCACCCTTCGAAATTGTAGCCTCTCTGGCATCTCAAAAAGGGCTGGATGTGTCGTCGAAGCACAATAATTCTTTCATCGTGGCAGCGGATACCATAGTGGTTTCTGAAGATAATATTCTGGGTAAACCTACCAGTACCGGAGAGGCAGCCGCCATGCTCAGCTCATTGTCCGGTAAAACCCACGAGGTATACAGCGGAGTCTGGGCGGCAAAAACCGGCAGCGACGGCACGGTTGATTCTTACTTTTCATTTTCTGAGAGAACAAAAGTGACCTTTTCACCGTTAACGCAGGAGGAAATTGACGTTTATGTGCAAACCGGGAGTCCTATGGATAAAGCCGGCGGATATGGCATTCAGGATGATGCCGGAGCACTTTTTATCAGGGAAATCAACGGAGATTATTATAATGTGGTTGGATTCCCGATGAATGCATTCTATCAAAAATTGAAATCAGCCATGCCTGAGATTTTTCAAAGGATTTTTCATACACCTACTCGATGAATTTGAACCTATCCACATTTATTTTGGCGGTAATGACGGTTCTGCTGATCCTCTCCGCTCAGGATCTGCATGCCCGGCAGACTGCCGGTTCTGATTTCCAGAGGGCAAACAGGCTGATGCAGCAGGAACGGTATACCGATGCGCTGCCCATTCTGGAAAACCTGCATCAGAATAATCCGGATGCCTTTATCTTTTTTGACCGGTATATCGAATGCCTCGTTGCTTTAAACCGTCTTGATGAAGCGGAAGCAGCTGCCCAAAATCAGGTCAGAAATGATCGGCTCAGAATTCAGCCCTCCCTGCGCCTGGCCGAAATCATGCATCTTAAGGATCAGCCGGATGAAGCCTTCGAAATATGGCAGACTCTGCTGGACAACAATCCCGGGGACATACAAACCTATTATTCTGTCGCTTCCTCCATGAACGACCGACGGGAATATGATGCAGCGGTTGAAACTTATACATTGGCAAGGGAAGTCTTACAAAACCCCACGTTGTTTCTCAATGAACTGGCAAACAGCTACATGCAGGCGGGGCGCTTTGAAGAGGCGGTTAGAGAGTATTTTCGTCTTGTTATTGAAAACCCGGATCAGATTGCAGTGGTTCAGCAGCGCTTCCTGAGAAGCCGTGATGAAAATCTGTATCAGATTGCTGCCATGGAACTTGAAGACCTCCTTCTGGAAGCGGATATAACAGAAACTTCCTATTCCCAGCTTTATCAGTTACTCACCTGGTTTTTGCTAGAAACGTCAGAATATGAGAGGGCATTGAATTTTGCCCGTTACTATGAGCAACAGACTCCTTACACAATTTATTCCCTGATGGGGCTTGGGCATCAGCTTAAATCTGCAGGTCAGTATGAATATGCTGCAGAGGCCTATCGCTACTATGCAGACAATGATACGGGGATGAACAAGCTTAGATCCATGGAGGAGCTTGCCTTTACCTATTTTGCATGGGGTCGCGAACTTCAGCAAAAAAATACCGCCGGCGAAAACAGAATAAATGACCTGTTCCAGAGGGCTTACGACACCGCGGCCACGTTGCTTACCAATGCCGTCAATTATGATAATGCTGACAGAGTCTATTCTCTTCTGATTGATCTTTCCCTGGATTACTTTAAGGATCAGTCGCTGGCGCAAACCTGGTATAATGACCTGATGGATCATGTTGATCCCGATGATGATTATGCCTATTACGCCGAGGGACGCATTGCTCTTTTTGAAAAGGATTTTATTAAGGCACGGCAGGCGCTGACCCGAGCTGACCGAAATACGGAATCGTCCGATTTATCAGAACGAGCCCGGTACTACCTTGGTTTATCCGATTTCTTCGAAGGTGATTTTGAATTTGCCGAAATCCAGCTGAATACACTGGAACGCCGCTATACATCCTTCTACTCCAACGATGCATTGAAATTGCGGCTTTGGATTCAGAAAGGACTTCGAGCCGACTCAACCGGCTCCCTGCTTGCCACGGTAGGTGAATCGATGCATGCTTTTCATTCAGGTGAGTATGAACAGGGACTTTCTTCGCTGGAGCCGGTTCTCGCTGTTCCATCCAATCCCCTGGCTGGTGATCTTGTTGCCGAACTGACATCCCTGCTCCCCTCTGAATACGATCCATTTACATTAATGCTGCTGGAGCGTCAAATTGAATCGCAGGCAAACTCTCCGCTGATGGAAAACATGATGTGGGACCGAGCCCTGATTTCCGAACAGCTGCTGAATCTCATGGCCATAGAATCCTCGTTTGAATCTCCTTTTTATTTCGAATTCATGCAGTCATCCTATCGTGACCGCCTGGCACAAATCTCTGCAAGGCTCACGCCGGAATACATCTCTGATCTGTATGAGGAGCTGATCATCCGGTTCCCGGATGGGTTTTACGCATCGTATGCAAGGGAAAAACTTCAGGAATATGAATCCTTTGAATTATGACAAATTTCAAGTGTATAACGCTTTTACTGATCTTCGTCTGTGCCTCTTTCGTTAGCGCACAGGCTCAAAGCCGGGTGTTGATACCCATGGATGCCTCTCAAACAAACCATTTGAAGGCGTATGGTGTCATCTTCAACCATCTTGGCGAGGGGGAAACCGGCCAGTGGCTTCTCAATTATCGCGGAGGAAGTTTTCTCACATCCAACAGCGCTGACATTGTACGGAAAGCCCGCGTCAGGAATGTCCGCATAGAAGTAATCTCCGAACTGGACGCCGCAGGTATTGTCTCTGAGGTGGAACAGCCCAATGTGAATATGGCTGCAGTGAACCTGGAGGCGGCCCCTTCCATTGCCGTTTACACGCCACCGGACGCACTACCCTGGGATGATGCCGTTGTTCTGGCACTTGATTATGCTGAGATCCCTTACGAACGGGTTTATGACGAAGAAGTTCTAAGAGGAGATTTGGAACAGTACGACTGGCTTCACCTTCATCATGAAGATTTTACCGGGCAGCATGGGAAATTCTGGTCCATGTACCGGAATACCCCCTGGTACATTAATAGCGTTCAGCAGCAGGAAAGACTGGCTGATGATCTGGGCTATAGATCCGTAAAAGAACTGAAGCTGGATGTGGTTCACGAAATTCGTGATTTCGTAGGAAACGGAGGTTTTATGTTTGCCATGTGTTCAGGCACCGACACCTTCGACATTGCACTGGCAGCTGAAGGGCTCAATATTGTACCGCCTGAGATCGGTGGGAATCCGCTCTCAGCAGATCTGAATGAACTTCTGGATTTTTCGGCTACATTTGCATTCGAAAACTTTGAGGTTTTTACCGATCCGTATCTATATGAGCACTCCTCCATCGATATTGAGGTCGACATTAACCGTATCAGCGAGAGCCTGGATTATTTCACGCTTTTCGATTTTTCCGCCAAGTGGGATCCGGTTCCCACCATGCTCACGCAAAACCACGTTAGCAGTATTCGTGGTTTCTATGGACAGGCAACTGCTTTTCAAAGCAGTACAGTCAAAAACAGCGTGGTTGTTCTGGCCGAATCACCCGGACGTGAACAGGTTAAATACCTTCACGGAAATCACGGTCAGGGTACTTTTACATTTTACGGAGGCCACGATCCCGAAGATTATACGCACAGGGTCGGTGATGCTCCCACCGATTTGAGCCTTCACACCAGCAGTCCCGGATACAGACTGATTCTGAATAATGTGCTGTTTCCTGCTGCGGAAAAAAAGAAGCGAAAAACCTGACCCTTCACATCTCATCTACAATTCCTGAAAGCCGAATGAAACCATCCTCATCATTTGAAGATCTGGTAGAACTGATTGCCATCCTGCGAAAAGAGTGTCCCTGGGACAGAAGACAGACCCATCAATCCATCAAAGACAATCTGATTGAAGAGGCGTATGAAGCAGTGGAAGCCATTGAGGATGAGGACTTTAATGAGCTTCGAAAAGAACTTGGAGATCTGCTTCTTCATGTCATTTTCCAAAGCAAGATGGCTTCAGAAACTGAATCATTTACCATCGATGATGTGATTTACTCTATCTCCGAGAAATTGATTCGGCGTCACCCCCACGTATTCGGTGATACCGAAGCTTCCGGCGAGAAAGAAGTAGCTTCAAACTGGGAAGCGATTAAGCTGAAAGAGGGAAAGGAATCCATCCTGGATGGTGTACCTAAGCACCTGCCTGGATTGATACGGGCGCAGAGGATGCAGGAAAAAGCCTCAAATGTGGGATTTGACTGGGCGGAGTGGGAACTGGCCTGGACCAAGCTGAATGAGGAGATTGATGAATGGCGGGAAGCTGTTGAGCACCAATCCATAGCAGAGCAACGAGATGAATTTGGTGATCTGCTCTTCAGTCTGGTTAATGTGGGGCGATTGAGGGGACTTCATGCGGAAGAATCGATCCGGATGGCAAATAAGAAGTTTGACTCCCGTTTCCGCTACATAGAAAATAAACTTCGTGAGCAAGGTTCTTCTGTGGTGGATTCTTCCCTGGAAGAGATGGATAGGCTTTGGAATGAGGCGAAAGAAAAATCCATCTAGTTCTTACGATTCTTTACAGCTTAAAGGCCTAATCTACTTCTAAAATCCCTGTCTCTTTCGTATTTTAAGAAGCTATAGAGTAATAGAAAATCCTGTGGACAAAGCCCGGGTCGACTGCATAGACTACTGAAAGGCTTACGATCCATATCTGTATCTATTTCCTATCCACCTTGAGCAGTGCGGCCTCTTGATTGAGGCCCGGGGTATCCACGCTGAGGCAGTGACAAAGAATCAAAAATCTAAGAAAAGAAAGCAAAGACGACATGGCGCAGCATAATCTGGACCACATTGATCCGGCAGAGTATCCGCATATCAATAAAGGGCTCGACGGTATCGTAGCCTTTTCAACCACAAAGAGTTTTATCGACGGGAAGCAAGGCGAGCTGATTTATTCCGGTTATAATATTGACACTCTTGCCGAAAACGCCACATTTGAAGAGGTTTGTTTCCTGCTTTGGCATGATCGTCTGCCGACTGAATCCGAACTTGAAAAACTTAAAAAACAGCTGATCGCCCAGCGTGAACTTCCTGAGCCGGTGCTGGAGTATATCCGTACAACCCCAAAAGAAGCGGAACCCATGGCAGTTCTGAGATCCGCAGTATCCATGCTATCTGATTATGCAGATGAGGACTCGGATTCCGGAGAAGAGGATAATTTGAATCATGCCATTGCGATCACTGCCCAGATGCCCACCATTGTGGCCGCATTTAACAGGGTTCGAAATGGAAAAGAAATTGTTGCTCCCAGAAAAGATCAAAGCACCGCTTTCAACTTTCTTTATATGCTGAACGGTGAAGAACCGGGAGAGGCAGCGGAAAAAACCATGGATCTTTGTCTCATTCTTCATGCAGAGCATGGAATGAACGCCTCCACTTTTACGGCCAGAACCATCTGTGCCACTGAGTCGGACATGTTCTCAGCCATTACCGGGGCCATTGGTGCACTGAAAGGCCCTCTTCATGGAGGTGCCAACACAGCCGTGATGAATACATTACTTGAGCTGGAAAAGCGGGGTGAAGACGCAGACCCTGTTGCGTTTACAAAAGAGAAGCTGGCCCGAAAGGAAAAAATAATGGGATTCGGTCACCGCGTCTATAAAACGTTTGATCCGCGTGCGATTCACCTTAGGAAAATGTCGAAGCAGCTTTCGGAAGAAACCGGGCATGAGAAACTCTATGAGTGGTCAGAAGCCATGCTGAAAACGATGAAGAGTGAGAAAAATATTGATCCCAATGTCGACTTCTTCTCTGCAACGGTCTATTACAGCATTGGCATAAAGCCGGACCTCTACACATGCATCTTTGCCATGAGCCGCATTTCGGGCTGGTCGGCACACTATATCGAACAGGCGGCCAACAATCGCCTGGTTCGTCCACGGGCCCTGTATATCGGTGAAAAAAATCTGGATTGGACTCCCATAGAAGAGCGATGATTTACGCCTTCTGAACTCTATGCAAAATAACCCGCAGTAATAAAATATTGCGGGCTATTTTTTATTTAGATCCCCGCCTTTGCAAACTTATTTATAAGTTGAAGCAGACTCTTGATCTTTACCCCTTAGAATATCCTGTATGGGGTTAAGCAGTGCAACCAAGACAATTGTACGCCATGAAAGCTAGTTGGAACACGTCAATTCTTTTCACGCTTCTGCTTATCTTTTTGCCGCTATCCGCAGCACCATTGATGTCACAGAATGTCTCCCGGGATGGTGCCACACTATCCGGGTGGTACAATCAGCTTCGGCTCTTCTCATTTGACCGATCCAATAACTTTGGCGGTTTTTATTATGATCGAGGTCTTTTCAGAATGCATACTCCTGACATGGCCCCTGAGTACGAGTTGGATCTATTTACCTATCGATCAACTCCGACCGGAGATTATACATGGGCTCAGTCATCGAATGGTTTCAGGTCGTCCGTGGGCAGCCTGAATACAATCCTCTTTGCCGTACGCAGTGAATTTAAACATCAGTTACAGATAAAAAATGGTGATTCATTTTCTATTGAAGCATATCAGCAAAAAGATCTTCGAACAAACCGCGGATTATTTGTTCTTGGATATCGCAAGGTATTATACAACGATCACTCACTGCAGGTAAACCACACGCTGGGCAAGTACAAGACAGATCTCGATGCAACTTTTCGGTATATCTACCAGAACAAATCGCACGGTCAGATTGCAGCGGAGATAACGGTGATGGACTGGGCAAATAATATCGTTTCGGGATTGTCAGAATCGCGCCGGAGTGAATTTGAAACCCGCCATATTTATAAAAATAAGCCACTATATACCTCTTTGTCACTTAAAAGCCCAAAAGTGAATCGCTTTCGAGGCGAATTGTATGTAGGAATTCAGAAGTCGTTTTTAGCAGAAGTGACTGTAAGAAATATGCCGGACCAAAATTATCTGCTAAAAGAATCTTTCAGTTTAAGGGGAGCTCTCGCAGAAGTGCATTTTCCCGGTGGATTTGCCGGTATCATCTACCAGCATTCTGTCGTCAGGATGTCGAGAAAGCCTGCTCCGGATTCAGCATATGAGTTGAATTATGGCAACAGGCAGGAAGTACTGAAAGGAGGAGTCTATGCAGTCTATCGATGGAAATCATTCGGTGTGGAGCAATGGCTTTGGATCATAAGAAACAGTGATAACCAGTACGATAACAACCCGCAGGCATATATAGCACAGGATCCCAATGTCAGAAATCCTGATCGATACCCTTTTACTTTTCAAGAGCTTAGAACTATGAATAAGTCCCGGGTCTATTACCACCCTAAGAACAGAGCTTTTGGAGTCTATGCCGAGTATAATGCTGACTGGCGCGATCCCGCTTTCGATAACCGTTCTGAAACGATAGCTGCCTTTAGTTACAGATCTTACTACCGAACGCACATAAATGCGCGGAACGAACGGTTGACGGCAGGCATCCAGTTCTTTTTCTCTGACAATGCAGAATTGACTCTGGGAGCATCAATCGAAATTGACCGGGATCGGTATACCGGATTTGATAT
>JAWVZW010000050.1:0-9471 GCA_033721975.1 Balneolaceae bacterium | reverse complement strand
TCCGGCAAGCGGACCCGCAGAACCATCCTTGATTTTTTTGCTGATTCTATCGGCTTCCGATTGTACAGTTTCTTCATCAAACTGTACCATGGCATTGACCGATGGATTTTTTTCTTTAATGCGCTCCAGGTACTGTGCGGCAATTTCTTTCAGATCAGAGGTACCTGATTGCAGTTGCTCCTGAACAGAGAGCAGATTCTTCATGTAGAAAGGCTCTTATTTATTAATTAGAGTTGGTTTTTGATTCTTCTTTAGACTGAGAACCGGTCGCTTCATTGATATCGGTTTTTCCTTTTTCAATCTCCTTCTTGATGTCATCAGAAGCTTTCCTGAACTCCTGTATACCCTGACCGATACCCCTGGCCAGCTCAGGAATCCGTTTAGCTCCAAAAAGCAGCAGAACAACCAATACAACGATTGCAATTTCCATTGCGCCAAAGCCACCCATAATACTATCCTATTCTATAGACATTCACTATTTCAGTTAGACGGGCAAGATAAAAAATATTTACCTCACCTATCGGGTAGGTTATAAAAAAGTTCTTACTTTCGGGCATAAAAATTTGCATTTCTCATTCGTTACCCGTTTATAGCAATCAAAATATTATTAACCTTTTTATTTTAATTCGATAAATATGATTTGGACCGTTGAACTTGCTGCAGCCCTCGATGAGGCACCTTTCCCTGCTACCCGCGCCGAACTGATTGAGTGGGCTGAGCGAAATGGCCTGCCACAACAGGCGATTGATAACCTGTATGAGCTGGACGAAATTGAAGAGGGAGAAGAGACCGTTTACGAAGGAATTGAGGATATCTGGCCCGATTACATCCGCAAGGAAGATTTCTTCCATGGGGAAGAGGATGAGGGATTTGATTATGATGATGTGTAACTTATCCGGAAGATTCAATTCAATTCAATACCCGGGCGTTTACAGCGTTAACAGACTGAATCTGCGTTAAGCATCACAATCACCGAACAATTTCCCCCTTGCGTGCGACCTCATTTTTTGCTGTTTCTTTTTCTTGCTATCTGCATTGCCGGTTTTCCGGGTGAGGGCGCGTTTTCTCAGAACAATTCGGATAGTGCCGCTTCGGACGATGATCAGAGGAAAGTTGTAAGAAAGGTTCGGTTTACGGGAAACGAGCATGTTTCAGATCGCGCACTTCAAACGCTCGTTCGTACACGAACCAATCGTGAATTTCTTGGAATCCCCCGCTTTACACCCTGGTATTATATTCATCAGGTTTTTGGAGTGGGAGAATCTCCATCCTATCTCGACCGCGACCTGGTAAGCAATGATATTGACCGGATTCGTATCTACTACGAAAATCTGGGTTATTTCAGCGTACGGGTCGATACTACCATCATCGAATACCGTCCCGACCGTGTGGAGGTATCATTTATCATTCGCGAAGGTCCTGTCTCCAGAATCCAATCCGTCGGATACACCGGTCTGCCTGAATTCACGGATCCTGATCTAACAAGCGAATTTTATTCGGAAAGCCTCTTTCTGGGTGAATCCCGTAACGATTCCACGTTCTCCGTAAACAGGCAGTATCGAGCCGCCACGCTGCGGGAGGAGCAAACCCGGATCATTACTTTTCTTCGGAATCATGGATATGCATCCGTTCAGCGGGATTCTGTAAGTGCATTGATCCGTCGTGATGACGAGAATCCGCAGTTGCTGGATGTTCTCTATGATATTACTCCGGGTGGATTCTATACCTTTGGTGATGTTTTTATCAATCTGTCGGGGCCCGACGGAACCAACGGCTTCGGGGAGCAGCAGGTGCTTGAGGGTCCTCCCCAGGCTAATCCCGGATATCGAATTGATATGCAAAAGCAGGAGTCTGCACAAACCCGTTTCAGCCTGCTGAGCAATCAAATACAGTTTCGTCCGGGCGATACCTTTAACCAGTCTGCATACCTGCGGAGCGTAAACTCTTACCAGAATCTGGGAATGATACTGGTAAACCGGTTCGGGCTGAGTGAAGACAGTTCACTGCCTGATTATTCCAATCCGGAAATTCCGGTTTATTTCGATCTCCAGACCCTTCCCAAGCACTCCATACGTGCAGAGTTCTTTGGAATGAGAAGAACTGGTTTTGGTACCGGAGCGGGAATCAATTATACCAACAACAACTTGTTTGGCCGTGCAGAGAATTTGACTCTGGGAGTAAACGGAAGCATTGAATTTATACCTTCCTATATCAGCCAGTCCGACCGGGCCACTACCTACAGGAACTTTGAAACCAGGGCAGAATACGCCATTCCGCGGCTCAATTTCCCGTTTGCCTTTCTGCAGAACCGCAGCTGGATTGAATCGTCACGAACGCTTTATTCTCTTACGTATGGTCAGTCGAGCCAGGAATTCTTTGATGTGAACTCGGATATCCGGCTCAATTTGCGTTATGAGGTGATTCACTCGGAACGCTATCGCAGTTTCCTCGACTGGATTGAACTGGATGTGATTGATATTGACATTGCAGGCGGTTTCCGGTCTGCCATCATTGAACAGTTTCGGGATAATGAAAACCAGACACCCGAAGAAATCGAGAATAAGCTGGAGGTGCAGCGTATTCTGGAGGATTTCCGGCCTCAGTTCTCATCGATCATTCGCTATACCTTCCGGGACCAGAATACCAACCTGATCAAGCGCGATTCGGGGTATTTTAGGGAATTTTCAGTGGCTTTGGGTGGAAATATCCCCTATCTCATCGATCGATTCCTGGTGAGTCCGGGTGAACTTCAGGGAACCCTTACCCTGCCCCTTGGCATCTTTCCCAGCCAGCTCAGTTACAGCCGGTTTATTAAGCTTTCTGCTGATTTAAGGAGATATTATCCGATTACACCCACTGCCGTTTTTGCCTGGAGATTCTTTGGCGGGTATGCTACTCCCATCGGTCAGAGTGAAACCATCCCGCTTAACCGACGCTTTTTTGCCGGCGGCAGCAATGACATCCGGGGATACAATCCGTTCTTGCTAGGTCCCGGAGCTATTGAAGATGTATCGGTACCGGGCGGTGAGATTAAACTGGCTGCATTTACCGAATTGCGGCAGGTTCTTTTTGAAAATGTTTTGAGCGCACAGTGGCAGATTGCGTGGCACACCGATGCAGGAAATGTGTGGTACGGTCCTGGCAACCGTTTTTTAAATGAGGATAACGTGGACATTCTGGAAGATGGCCGGTTTTCGTTTGACACATTTTATCAGCAAATTCCCATAAGTACCGGTTTGGGCCTGCGTTTCGACTGGGAGTTCCTGGTTGCACGAATTGATTTCACATTTCGCGCCAAAGACCTCCAGAAAGGCTGGTTTAATGATCGCACCCCCTACTTCAGTTTCGGGATTGGTCACTCCTTCTAACCTGATAATTGGTTCTAATACTTCGTCGTCATGTTTAAAAAAAATGATCTACGCAAAATCAGAAAACAGAGCAACATCGTGATGAAATCCGGCCTGTTATCTGAGCTTTCCCTAACTGAACGCTACGAACTGCTTCAGCTTTGCCACAGAAGGCGCTATAAGGAGGGCGAATTCATTTTTTATCAGAATGATCCCGGAACCGGAATGTATTTTATTGAAGAGGGAACAGTACAGCTTACCGTAAAAAACAGTCAGTCGGAGGGTGAGAAAGATCAATATTCGATCAATATTCAGGCCCCCCGTGAAATTGGAACCATGTCTATCGGCTATGAAATACGCAGGATGTCGTCGGCGAAATGCCTGACCGACTGTGTTCTTCTGGGGTTCTTTAAGCCGGACTTTGAGACGCTGAAAAAACGAAATCCCGAGACAGCCGTTAAGTTTCTGGAAGCCGTTTCCATTCGTGTCATGAAACAGCTTGAACTCTCCATGAGAAAGCTGGCTGAAATAACCGATACCCAAACGGCTTTTTCCATTCAATATGAAACTCAGTACGAAATAGACAAAGAAAACGAGCAGCAGGCTTAGTGGTATGGCTCTAAAGAAAGGATCAGTTGTAGAGCTGACGATCGAATCCACAGCATTTAAAGGCAAAGGGGTTGGACGAATTGACGGGATGGCTGTGTTTGTTCCCGGAACGGCTCCCGGCGATAAAGTGGAAGCCCGGATCACCCGCAAAAAAAAGAAGTTTATTGAAGCCAAGCTGCTTAACATTCTCTCCCCCTCCGAATTGCGGATTGAACCGCGATGCAGACACGCCAATACCTGCGGCGGCTGCACATGGCAGCATCTTCCCTATTCCGAACAGCTTGCAAGCAAAGAGCAGCACGTTCGTGACCATATTGAGCGAATAGCCGGGCTGAATCCGGATATCGTTCAGCCTATTCTGGGGTGTGAAAAGCAGTTTTACTATCGAAACAAAATGGAGTACAGTTTCTCCACCCGGCGGTGGCTGACTGATGAGGAGATTAATCGTGACGAGTATGTTGATGACACCGGCTTCGCTGCCGGGCTGCACGCGCCGGGACGATTTGATAAGATTTTGAATTTACATGAGTGCCATCTGCAGGATCCTGTTTCATTCAGAATGCTGGATTTTGTCAGGGATTATTGCATCACGCATCAAATACCGGCCTTCAATAATCGCGAGAACCGCGGATTTATGAGGCATCTTGTGATCCGAAATTCACACTACACGGACGACCTGATGGTAAACCTCGTGACCTATGAGGATGACCCGGATCTTATACATGGCTTAAAAAATGCCCTGCTTGATCAATTCCCCGAAATCACCACGATTGTCAATAACATTAATGATCAGCCAAATCCTACCGCAATAGGCAGGTTTGAAAAAATCCTGCATGGTCCCGGATACATCGTTGACCACATCGGGCAGCACTCTTTCAAAATTCACGCAAATGCTTTCTTTCAGACAAACACCCCTCAGGCGGAAAAACTCTATTCCGTTGCAAGGGAGTATGCTGGGGCTTCACTCGACGGTCACCTGTTTGATCTTTACTGCGGCGTAGGTACTCTTTCACTGTTCATGGCTGACAAAGCCAGCCGCGTAACGGGTATCGAAGTTGTGGATGTTGCCATTGAAAATGCCCGCTACAATGCGAAAGAAAATAAGGTTGAGAACGTCGACTTTGTACTGGGCGATATGAAAGACACCTTTAATCAGGCATTCCTGGAAGAGTATGGACTGCCTGATGCTGTCATTACAGATCCCCCCAGATCGGGTATGCATCCGGACGTTGTAGAGCAGCTCTGTAATCTGGAAACCCCAAGATTGGTTTACGTGAGCTGCAATCCATCCACCATGGCCAGGGATCTAAAAATTCTGAAGGAGCACTACAAGGTGGAAACGGTTCAGCCGGTCGACATGTTTCCGCAAACGTATCATATAGAAGCCGTTGCCAAACTTACAAGAATCTGAAATCCTGATGCAACGATTCTATCTAATTCAGGATTCTACAAAGTAACAGATCCTTATCATTGACATTACCCGCCATCATAGCCAGACAAACAGGTACCCTTCAGGATCATCTCATCCTCCACTTCATTTTGAGTTGTAGGCTTTTGCTTCCGGTTAATGAGGGTTCACATGTCTGACAAAGCCATCGTTATCGGCGCAGGCCTCGGCGGACTTGCAGCAGCGTGCCTGTTGGCTAAACGGGGATATACCGTACAGGTGTTTGAGAAAAACCGTACTCCGGGAGGCAAAATGCAGCAGGTTCAGCAGGGACCCTATCGCTTTGACACAGGCCCGAGTCTGTTTACGATGCCCTTCATTCTCGAGCGGCTCTTTCGCGAATGTGGGAAGGCCATGGAAGATTATCTCAAAATCGAGGAGCCCGAGCCTCTCTGCAGATATTTCTACAGGGATGGAACCCGATTTGACAGTTATTCAGATCGAGAAGATGCACTCAGCGAGATAAAAAGAATCGCACCGGAAGATGCCGATTCCTACAACCGGTTTTTGGAGCATACAGAAGAACTCTACAGAAAAACATCCGATGCATTTATTTTCAATCCGCTTTTTGAATTGCGGGATCTGAAGAGCCTGAACCTGACGGATTTTCTAGGCATTGATGCTTTTTCTACGGTGTCAGGTGTTGTGGATGATTTTTTTCAATCCACTTACCTTCGTCAGTTTTTCAAACGGTTTACCACATACAACGGGTCCTCACCCTACCAGGCACCGGCAACGCTGAATGTGATACCTCATGTAGAGCTGAATCAGGGCGGTTATTATGTGGATGGAGGGCTTTATCAAATTGCCCTTTCTCTTGAAAAGATGGCCACAGAATTGGGAGTTTCTTTCCGCTATAACACGGATGTAAAGGAGATACTGACCGACTCCGGGGTTGCTTCCGGAATCCGGACTTTAGAAGGTCTCGTCCATAAAGCCGATATTGTTGTAGCCAATAGTGATGCAACCGACACCATCCTGAATCTGCTGCCGGATGATTCCGTTTCCGGTTTTAAAAGAAAAAGACAAAAGAAAATCGAACCGTCCTGCTCAGGATTTGTCCTTCTGCTGGGCTGTAATGCCTCATGGGATCAGCTGAAGCACCATAATATTTTCTTTTCAGGTGATTACAGACGCGAATTTGAGCAGATCTTTAAGGAAAAGCAGCTGCCTGACGATCCGACAATCTATATTGCCAATACCTCATACACCAATCCTGAGCATGCCCCACCCGGCGGTTCCAATCTTTTTATTCTGGTGAACGCCCCCTACCTGCACTCCGCGCAAAACTGGGATACGATCACGCCTGAATATTCTTCTTTTTTGATCGGGGAACTCGAATCAAGAGGACTGACCGGGCTGCGGGATTCAATAGAATTTTCAGAAACCATAAATCCGGCAGACTTTTATGAACGGTACCGATCCAACAGGGGTAGTATTTATGGAACGGCATCCAACAGCCGCTTTTCTGCATTTCTGAGACCCCGTAATAAGCTCCGGAATATTGACCACCTGTTTCTTGTAGGCGGCAGCACGCATCCCGGGGGCGGGATTCCACTGGTTATTCAATCCGCATTCAATGCCATGGAGCTTCTCGATAGGGAATGAGAAAATCACCGCGAAGGCGCGGAGTGCGCGGAGCTTTATTATATGAGCATTGAATATTCTATTGATACTTTACACTTAACCATTGCGCTCTTTGCGCCTCCGCGGTGATCCCCAATTTTTTAAGCTTGCTCGCTTACTTTTCCGAGGTTGATCACTTCTACGTCCATGATTTTACCTTTTTCGATGGCAAACCGAATCATGGTCCGATACACCTGAAATCCCTGTTTACCGGCCGCACCGGGGTTCATATAGAGCATCTTGTTCAGCGATTGATCCCTGGCAATTTTTAGGATATGAGAATGGCCGCAAATAAACAGGTCGGGAGGATTGTTTTCAATTTCTTCCTTGATGGGCAGGCAATAACGTCCCGGAACCCCTCCGATGTGAGTGATCCAGATATCCACACCTTCTCTCTTGAATCTCTGGTTAAGAGGGTAGCGTTTGCGGATATCCTGTCCATCAATATTACCGTAAACGCCGATGACGGGGGCAATTTCCTGGAGCTGATCTGCGATTTCCGACGTGCCGAAATCTCCGGCATGCCATATCTCATCCCTGTCAGAAAAAAAGTCCTTAATCTGGGGATCAAAGTAGTTATGGGTGTCTGATATCAGACCAATTTTAATCATGCCGCTGCGTGAATCGTCTTTTGGAGAAAGTAGGAAACCTCTATATCCATCCAAAATGTTTTGGGCACTTTTTTATTACACTTTGTTAAGATTCCGGTTCCGGTCATATTTTTCCATCACGATGGAAAGGGTTTATAAATCGTTGAAGGGTCTCTATCTTGTCGCCTATCAATCACTAACCGGATCCGATTTCATTGGCACCCCGCTTCAGCATTATTATTGTAACCTGGAACGCTCTAGATCACCTCAGGGAGTACTTACCTTCGGTGGCAGCAACCTCCTACCCGGATTTTGAAATTATCATTGCCGATAACGCTTCTACCGATGGAAGTGCAGAATGGGTGCGTGAACACATTCCGGGTGCCAAAATCGCTACGTTCGACTATAATTACGGATATTGCGGAGGTAACAACCGTGCCGTGAAATACTCTTCGGGCGACATCCTCATATTTCTGAATAACGACGTACGTGTAGAGCCCGACTGGCTGCAGCCTTTGGCAGATACCTTCAGCGACTCTTCCGTAGGCATTGCACAGCCAAAAATGCTCTCAGTAAAAGAACCGGATATGTTTGAGTATGCCGGAGCAGCGGGTGGCATGATTGACAAGATGGGTTACCCGTTTTGCAAAGGACGCATTTTCGATACCGTTGAGCGCGACAACGGACAATATGATAAATCATCTGAAATTTTTTGGGCATCAGGTGCCGCGTTTGCCGTAAGGAAAAGTCTCTTCCGGGAACTGGGGGGCTTTGACGAAGACTTTGAGTTTCACATGGAAGAGATTGATCTCTGCTGGAGGGCACACAAGACAGGACTGCGTGTTATGTCACAGCCTGCAAGCGTTGTGTATCACCTGGGTGGCGGATCCTTGCCGATGGGATCCCCTCGGAAGGTTTATTACAACTATCGAAACAGTCTAATTATGCTAACCAAAAACCTGGACAGGTTCCTCTTTCCAAAAATACTGTTCCGGCTGATCCTTGATGGCATTGCGGGCTTAAGATCCCTTTTACAGGGCCGGCCGGGAGAAACCTGGGCGATCATCCGAGCTCATTTTTCCTATTATTCGCGGGTCGGCAAAAGCCTGAAAAAGAGGAAACAGCTGCTGCATTCCGCCATCCATCCAACTCCCACGCATCTGGTCTATCAAAAACTGATTATCGTACAGGCGTTTCTGTTTGGTAAAAAAAAATATACCGACCTTGATCTATGATCAATCGGCTGCAGCAAATCCCCTGGCTAAAGATTATCAAAAAATGGTGGCTTTCAGCGGCGCTGATCCCATTTATCCTTTACCACCTTCATCAGGCTTACTGGACACTGCGGTTCAATATCTTTTTCAGCATGTCCTACTCCTTTCCGTTTCCGATTAATCTGGAAAATTTTTTAATCGACAATTTCCTGCTCATCATCCACGAGGCCGGTCATACATTTTTTGGGTTAATCGGAAACCGTACGTTAACCATACTGGGTGGATCTCTGAATGAACTGATCTTTCCCTGCATACTGATCGGGTTTTTCACGATCAACAGATATTACAAATGGACACAGTTCGGACTCTATTTTTTGGGTTCGGCCTGGCTGAGCATTGCCTTTTACGCTGCGGACGGTGGTCAGAGGCATCTCCCCCTGATCGGCAATCTTGGAAGCGAATCTCACGATTGGGGTAACTTGTTATCGGCCTGGAATCTGGTTCAGTATGACACTCAAATCGCTGTTATTCTGGTTGGAGCAGGTGTTCTTTGCTATCTGGCTGCCCTTCTGCTGCCACTGTTTTTTTATGAAAGTGAAACCATTGAGCTGGACCTTGACCTATGAGTCCGGTGCCAC
>JAWVZW010000049.1:0-9483 GCA_033721975.1 Balneolaceae bacterium | reverse complement strand
GATGCTGCCTCACTGTGACTACGTCAGCCGTAGGAGCAACCGATCGCAGCCAGCCTCCGGCACCTGAACCGGTAAAGGTGAGCATGGTCTCAAATTCACTGTTTTCCGGAAAATTAAACGTCCCCGGAAGGTGAATGGCCGATCGCGACGGGTCGACTGAGTAATTTCCCTGATTGTTTCTTCTGAGCTGATCAGCAACCCCATGAGCATCCTGCATAAGGAATGCGGTTGCATCTACAAGCACTTTGCCTTCTTCCGTGGCTTCAGCCTGAAAGCCAAAAAGAACGGAACTGGCAAAAGCTTCCTGAACCGACTTTTCCTCCAGCACATCTCCGGATGTAGCCCGAAAATCGTAATTAGGCTGAATCATCAAAACTTTCGGTCCGGTTTTTCTGAAAAAAACGACTCTCGTATCTCCCAGCTGACTGCGGTCCAGACCGATATCATTCGATCCGACACCGGCTGCCAGAGAGTTTACGTATAGAAACTCCTCCTCAAACTTGTCGATCTCCAGCCATATCTTACCGGAATCCTGATCCCACCAGAAGTCAAAGAATCCTTCAAATTTCTGCATCCCCTCTGTTCTATCCTCAATAGTATCCTGAGAATAAGTTGAAAGAGGTAAAAGCAGTGTAAAAACGAGGAGACAGTATTTTTTCATGACGGCTGTGTACATTTCGGTTTCCATGAAGAAACGAAATGTTCACAGCTTAGGAAAGCGGCATTTTTTCAAAAAAACCGCTTATAACATGATTAACCGCCACCGTTTTGTGCCAGACGAATATAGTCTTGCAGAAATTTATTTTCGGAGTTTGACGAAAAAGCCGGCTTGACAGTTCTGGCAGAGGAAGGTTTGTCCTGTTGATTCGCAGCAGTTTTGGCATTTTCTGCTTTCTGCTGAGCCGCTCCAGCTCCTGCCTGTGCAGCTGAAGCAGCTGCCGCAACCGAGGGTGGCTTTTGCAATTCTGCCGGTTTCTGAAAGACCCTTTCTCCAAGCTGTTGTTCAAGATTAACCATCTTTGATCCGCGCCCTTTTTGACGGTAAAATCTGAGCAATCGCGCAGTGAAGTAGAGAGACACGAAAGCAATCAGCGACGCAAAAAACGTTGAAAATGGCTGATTTGCGAAGTTGGCTGATACCGAATCCAGATAAAGAACTGAACTGTTCAGATATGCGAGTATGCCATTCAGCGACTCGAATCCTCCCGGTTCCCATATATAATTCTGAATATCAGCACCGTAGGATCGAAGCTCGCGCATGAGGTGAATCAAATCCCCCGGCACTCCGAAGACGTTTCTTAACCCTGCTGATAGTGAAGTGAAACCTGTTCCAAGTTTACCCCCAAATGTTCCGCTCGTCGAGAGCACGACAGCGGTAACTACGAATGCGGACAGCTTTGTCAAGTATTCCAGAAGCAACAATACCCCTTTACCTGTTAACACTGCTACGCGTTCCCAATCAATAACCATAAGACCTCCGTTGGTTTGTATCGATTCTATAGATTGCTAAGTCAGGTTCTCTTAAACCTTTGTATTGAGTAACTGAGAGCGAGATGAGAACTCACTTACTAGAAGACTGTTCTGTAAGCCAGTTGTTACAGCTTTCTATACTTTGTAAATCCGGTGAGCTTTGGAGCAGATGTTTAATCAAAATGGACATGAACGTTTAACCATTTCGATCTCCATCAGCCATAAAAAAACCCTGACCGTTTCGGGTCAGGGTTTAGAGGTACTGATGTATGTACTATATGTTATGTTACAATCGTGTGCTTATCGGGAGAAGACGGGGCTGTTCTCATTTTTGAGAAGCTCAGCCACATCGGGATGCCCGTTTCGGATTGCAAGATCCGCAGCGGTAAGACCGGAAAGATTGGTCTTGTACTGATTGGCACCTTCAATAAGCAATTTTTCAACGATATGGATTTGCCCTTGCTCGGCAGCGATCATCAGAGCTGTATAGCCTGAATGATTTACTTTATCGATCTCAGGGTGGTGAGCAAGCAATATTTTCACCATTCTGGGATTTCCGATTTTGGAAGCCAGCATTAAGGGTGTGTTGCCTTCATCATCAACGGTATCAACTTTTGCTCCTTCTGCAAGAAGTACATTCAGGCTGATAATGTCGATGCTCTCTACAGCTTGAATCACGCTTTCGCTGATTTCAAACTCTTTTGAGTCGGTTATAGCGCCGGCATCTCGGATAAGAAATAATGCTGCCGCTATGGAGATTAATATGATAGTTACTGTATTCTTCATTTCTTTTTTTATGAAATTTTAGTCGTCTTGTTTTCCTGATTTATTCTTTTTTATGCCGGGTTTTTTACAGGTCTGTTAAATGAATTTATCCGGCCTCTAAATTGTGCTCTGTTAAACGAGATCGCATACCCAGGGGTTTCACTTTTCAGGTTTCTCTTTACGATACAGAAAAAGTAAATCGCCGATCCTGTAAAGGGTAAAAAACTAAACGAAAGGCGGTTAAATAATTAAGTGAAATCGCTTTTAATTTTACCCTGATTAAAGTTTTTACGTTGCGATCAGGGGGATTTGCAATAATTATTTAAGTTTTTTGCCGGAATTCCTGAAAAAACTGTTCTAAAATTCCGGATTAGTTTTTGCTGCCGGCCCGAATCGTCAGTTTTGCATCCAGCATATCTTCAAACAAGGCTTTTTTCCTTGAAGCGCCCCAGATTTCCATATGCGGATCGGATTCTGTCTTGATATTTAAAATCACCTCTGAATCGAGCATCTTCACCTTCAACTCTCTTACATTCTGATAGTGACTCCGGTCGAGCCCGTCGGAAACCCTGAGAATAGCCGATAATTTTTTAACCACCATCTTGCTTTCCTTATCCAGGCGCTTAAAGAAGGGGTGCCTTGATTTCGGGGTCGACCTTCGATGATAGCGGGCAACATTTGCCATGATCTCAATTTCATTCTCCCTGAATCCCATCAGATCGGCATTGCGAATAATATAGAGTGCATGTTTGTGATGTTTCCGATGGGATATATGATAGCCGATATCATGCATATAGGCCGCATACTTTAGCAGCTCCCGATCATGATCAGTCAGTCCGAGTTTCTCTCTGACGGCATCAAACAATTTAATTGCAAGATCAGCTACGTGTCTGGAATGATCCTCATGCCAGTCGCACTTGTGTACCAGTTCCAGAACACTTCGCTCACGTGGATCTTCGATCCATTCTGTGGTGCGCAGATCTTTCATCTCCCTTCGGATATACCGCAGAATGATACCCTCCCTCAGTGCCTGCGAAGAAATTTTAACCTGTTTTATGGCAAAGGTATCCAGAATGTACTTCACCAATACAAGGCCGGCCGGCAGCAAGTCAATGCGTTTTTCATCAATTCCCTTGAGCCTCGACCGTTCCTTTCTGTTCAGCTTTATTGCGAAATCATAAAACGTATTAAATTCATCCGCACTGAATTCGAGCTCATTCACGGAAAGAGACGGTGATTTATTATTCCGATAGGCGATCATCAGTGCAATATTTTCCATTGTGCCCGACGACCCTATCAATATCGATGCACGATGCATTGCAAAAGCTTCTGCAAGATCTGTAAGGTTATCTTTGAAGTGATTCTGAAGAAGCCTGATCTCATCCCCGGTTACGGGATCATGATTCAGCAAATCGGCATGCATTCTGGCGACACCGATCTTCTTGCTGGTGAGAAAATAGAACTTCGTTTTATCAGCAATCAAAAACTCAACACTCCCGCCCCCTATGTCCATGATCATGGCAGGACCCTCTTTCTCACCGGGCATTTGAATACCGTGCTGCACGGCCAGGCCGATCAGTTCAGCTTCCACCCTTCCCGGAATGGCATTGATCTTGATGCCGATTTCATCAATGACCCTTTGAATAAAGATTCCGCCGTTCTTCGATTCACGAATGGCGCTGGTCGCATACGCCAATATGAGTTCTGATTTTTGATGGTCGGAAAGCGTCTTGATCTTTCTGAGTGCATTCATGCCCCTCTCCATTGCCGCATCCGAGAGTTCATCGCTGACTCCCTTCTCCGCAAGAAGCACCATTTCTTTCAGCTTATCGATGGTATAAAAGCTGCCGTCCGGATAAATGTCGACAATAACGGCGTGGAATGAATTGGTTCCCAGGTCAATAGCCGTAATACGCTTTACAGGTTTGTTCAGAAAAGCTTGGCTCATCCCGGCGTCAGTTTGTAATTTTGTCCCTTATGCATTCAGAAATGATAATGAATGTTCATCGAAAAATCTGTGGACCCGGCATTTCCGTACCACGCCCTCATTGAATAAAGTCAGAATTGGAAAAAAAGAATTTCACGGCAGAACAGTTTGACAGCGCACCCTGGTGCCTAAACGGCCATTTTCATACCGTTTTATGTTCACTGCTTTTTAAGCCTTCCAATTCGAGTTATCAGCGTGTGGAAATCCCAACACCTGATAATGATTTTTTGCAGATTGACCTGTATGAAGTTCCAGACAGCGAGAAAGTCGCTCTGCTCCTCCACGGGCTGGAAGGCCACTCCAGACGCTATTATGTGAGTCAGCTTGCAGCGTACCTTAACCGGAAAGGGATCTCTGCTGCTGCCCTGAACTATCGCAGCTGCGGTGATAAAATGAACCTGAACAGGAAGTTTTACCACTCCGGTGAAACCGATGATCTTGAGACAACTCTGGAATGGATACAGAAACATTTTTCGGGACAGTCTATTCACATGGCCGGTTTTTCACTGGGTGCCAGTTCACTTTTGAATTATTTAAAGAAATCTGGCACCCACCACCCCGTACGTTCTGCAGCCGCTATCTCCACCCCATTTGAACTAAAAAAAGGATCCCTGAATCTGCAAAATGGATTTAATCGGCTCTATACTCGCCAGTTTCTTGTCACCCTCAAGAGAAAGCTGCAAAGGAAAAGAAAAAAGTATCCCGATTTGCCTGACTTTTCCGGATCCACGCTCTATGATTTCGATGATCAGGTTACGGCACCCATACACGGTTTCCGTGATGCCGATCACTATTACGAAAGCTGCTCTTCCGCTTTTTTTATGGACCGTATACAGACGCCCGTCCTGGTTGTTCACAGTGAGGAAGATCCTCTCTGCCCGTTTCGATGGGTCCCGTTTCAGGCAATATCCCGAAACAGAAACATTGACAGCTGCTTCACTCATAGGGGAGGCCATGTTGGATACTGGAGCCTTCCTCCGGGCTGGCTGAACAGGACAATCACTGACTATTTTCTCTCTTATTGAACGGTTATTGATCTATTCACTTTTTACCTTATACAACGAACATCTTCTGGAAGTACCACTCACTTATATTAATCTCATTTTATGGTCATCATCATAGGTTCCGGGCCCATCGGACTAGCCGCCGCCATCGAACTGAAAAAGAAAGGAATTGAATCCCTGATTATCGAGAGGGGTTGCCTGGTTAATTCCATTTATAATTATCCGGTCAACATGACCTTCTTCTCAACCTCCGACCGACTCGAAATCGGGGATATCCCGTTTATTTCCCATGGACCCAAGCCAACACGTAAGGAAGCTCTGGAATATTACCGTCGTGCAGCTGAGCACTATGATCTGAATGTCAAACTCTACGAAGAGGTGATAGCCGTAAATGGTGGGGATGGTGAATTTGAAGTCATTACATCTAAGGGAACCTATCAGGCCGCCAAAGTAGTGCTGGCTACCGGTTTTTATGGACAGGAAAACCAAATGGACGTACCCGGCGAAGAACTTCCGAAAGTTCTTCATTACTATGATGAACCGCATCGCTACGCGTGGCAGGATGTACTCGTAGTAGGAGGCGGAAATTCCGCTGTAGATGCCGCTCTCGAGACATATCGCTGCGGAGCCAATGTTTCGATTCTGGTAAAATATCCCGAACTAAAGTCTTCCATTAAATACTGGGTAAAACCTGACATCGAAAACCGAATTCGCGAAGGATCCATAACGGGATATTTCAATTCCAGTGTAGTGGAAATCCGTGAAAATGAGGTGGACATCGAAACGCCGGAAGGCCCTAAAACCCTGAAAAATGACTTTGTGCTGGCAATGACAGGATACCATCCCCACTTCGGCCTCATGAAAAAACTGGGTATCGAGCTTACCGATGATGACAAAAAGATGCCTGTTTTCGATGAAAAAACCCTTGAGACAAATAGAAAGGGACTTTACGTGGCCGGCGTTGTTTGCGGTGGTATGGATACCAGCCGCCTTTTTATAGAGAATACAAGAGTCCACGCAGAACACATAGCCGGAGACATTGAGAAAAAGCTAACTAAATAAAAAACTGAATAGCCCGGCCCGGATAACAGATAGGGTATATATAAAAAAAGAGGGCAAGCGACCTATATCACGCCGCTACGACCTGCTACCGCTGCTGCCTTCCGGCCCTGACGGAGTTCACAGGGAGCTGGCTGTATAGGACTTGCCCCGAACTGAAAGATAAGGTGTTTTTATCGAAAGATAAAAGATCTTTATCCGTGAAATCCCGCCACATGAAATGATTGGTCTGCATCAGCCCTCAACCACACCACTCCACTCCCGATCCGGCACACGATCCAGCATTTCCCTGCATTTTTCCATGTAATAGGATGACGGGTTTTTGATAGATCCGGCATTGAGATGTGATATCTCAAACGTTTCAATGTCAGAAAACAAACTCATGGCATCAGCAAATGAACGGGCGTAATAGAGCTGCAGCGCCTCTTCAAATTTCTGTATCAGTTCCTCCGTCTTTTCATCGGCATCCCGTTTGAATCCAACAAGCTGATAAAGAGCGAGCGGTTCACTTTTCCCTTTAACCCGTACCCGGCCCAGTTTCCGGAATAGAAATTCACCTGTTTTTGCAGCTTCTTCCATGCTGCTGCCAGACACAATCACAAAAACCCCGAATATTTTACAGGCTGATTCACACCTCGCACCAATATTCACCTGATCGCCCATTACCGTATAGTTGAACCGGCGTTCGGATCCCATATTTCCAACAAGCATTTTTCCGGTATTGATGCCAAACCGGGTTTTGAACTGAATCTCCTTGCCTGCATTGCCATTTTTCTTCCAAGTGGTACCTGCAAGAAGCGCAGTTCTGCATGCATCCGCAGCATGATTTTCAGTTGCAACCGGTGCCCCGTAAAAAGCCATTACCGCATCCCCGATGTATTTATCGAGCGTTCCGCTGCACTGATTGATAACATGAGTCATGTCATCCAGGTAACTGTTCATCGTGGAAACCAGTTCATTGGGATCCAGATCCTCAGATATGGAGGTAAAATTCTCAATATCACTGAATAAGACGGTCAGATGCTCAAGGCTGCCGCCGAGTTTATATTCTATTTGATCCGTAACCATTCTCTCTACAAGCTCTGGAGAGACGTATGAAGAGAACATCGATTTGATCTTTTTCTTCTCCCTAACCTCAAAAATGACATTTTGCATCGTACTACCCGTATAGCCCAGAAGTACCGCCAGGTAGATGGGAAGTACCGGCAAAAATGTATTCAGCTGAAGAAAAGCAAACAGTGTAATCAAACTCCAGGAAGTGCCAATCAGTATGGCCGTTATGAGCCCGCCCCATCCTATATAGATGTAGGTGAGAAAAAAGGAAATTACCAGCACAGCAAATGCAATCAGTAAGTTCTGGATTGAACTCAGTTCACGCAGAAAATTGTCATCCAGTATGGACTGAAGTGCATTGGCATGAATTTCAACACCGGCCATGGTTTTCTCGCCTGAGGGATTTTTATAAGGCACCTGATGATAATCCTGAAGCTCAGGCATGGTAGCTCCAACCAAAACAACCTTATCGCGAAGCACATCCTTGTGTAGCAGTCCATACTCGGGATGGTCAAATTCATTCACCTCAAATGCCAGCAATTCTGTGCTCGTCTCAAACTCCTCATCATCCACAACACTCTCTATGCTGATATAATCGAACGATCTGTAACCCCCGTAGTAGTTGAGAAGCATTCGCCCATCTTCCGTTTTCACGAGTGTACGATCGCCGATGTGATAATAGTCTCCGTCGTTTCTGTATTCGATCTCTTCACCCAGGACCAACGGCAGCATCTGCAAAGCAAGGGAGTAATAAGCGGTGCCCTGATGATTGGCCTGAAGGGGATAGGTCCTGATATGTCCGTCCAGATCACGGCGCATATCCACAAAGCCGATATCCCACGGAGTTGCTCTCATCAGATTCTCACGGGGGAAAACAGGTGAGATGTTTTCTATGATATAGTTGCCTGCCCGCATATCGGCCTGTCTTCGAAATCCGCCAATAAAAACCACGTTTCCGGCTTCTTCAACAGCGTTTGCGAACATCTGATCATTTCTTGGATCGTACAGGTCCGGCTGATCAAACATGATATCAAAAGCGATTGCCCGAACTCCTGCCTGATTCAGGTTTTCAACCAGCTTCGCATATACGCTTGTCGGCCAGGGAAACTTGTAGGGAATTTCCGCATCGGCCTGCTGACTCAGTTCAATGATGAGGATATCACTGTGGCTCAGGTCTTGCTCACCCCTCACCTGGAACATTACATCACGCATGCTCAGATCTCCTGACTGGATGGGCGGCGACAGGAAAAAGGCAAGCAGAATTGCTCCTGTAACCAGCAGCGTCAATATGGTAGAACCGATATTTTTCAACGTCCCGGTACTGTGATTGATCAAATGGGAAGAAAACCGAATATAAATAAATGTATCAGATCTTATTATACGACCATTTATTCTATTGGCAAAACGTGCGGGTTATCACTGAAAATCCTCATTCAGCACCAAAAGGAGGCTGACTCAATTATTGAGCGCCTGTGAGTTTATTTCACGAAGCTGTATAACACCGGCTTCATCAAACCCGACCGTATACTCTACTGAATTGCCTGAAACTGACCCGAATCCATACAAATTGGAAAGCTGCTGAATTTCAGATGATGATAAATTACCGCTTACGATCTCTCCTGCACTGCTGCTTTGCGCATACATACCCTTAAGTATGCTAACCTGATTGCCCGACACAAGGGAAGTAATTTGAATCCGGCCGGCCTCCACCCAAAAGAAACCCATTCTGTTAATACCGGCATTTGCAGCGTAAAGAGTAACCAGATTTTCATTGACAAGCAGGTTTAATGAGCCGGCAGGATTTTCAATGGCATTAATGAAAAGTTCGCCAAAAAGGAGCTCAACCCGCATCCCGGGCTCCGCTGCATCGGGTTCCATCACACTGAGGCTGATGGATGAGTTCGGCTGAAGGAGCAGATAGGATCCATCTTTGTACGTAATCCGAACATGTCCATCTCCTGATGTAATAACCGTATCGGAGACAACAGATCCACTCAGCAGCCATTCATATGGATCAGAATATTTTTGCTGTTCAACCGCCAAAACTGCATCAGGGTGCACTATGCCTGTGCAAAAGAGCAGCAGAATGGCAAATTTCATGAAATAATAAAAAGAGTTCACTGGTCTGTATCGTCGTTAAATTCG
>JAWVZW010000048.1:0-9490 GCA_033721975.1 Balneolaceae bacterium | reverse complement strand
TGAATCAAGAGAAATTGTTACGAGCAGATTTACCCTGTCAAGGATACTAAAAAAACGGGATTACATGAATCTATTTAGTGCATATGAGTAATTTCAATTCATAATCCGTCTAAACTCAGCTGAAAAGGGCAATAATTTATGCGTGATTCGGAATCTGAATACATTTCATCTTTAGGTTCAAACTCCAATTTTTGATTTTTTAATGTGAAACTTAAAACTAATAGCTGACAGCTAACAGTTGAACTCTGAACACTTCAACACCTAAACACCTAAACACTTTTACACGGATTCTCTGTCACAAGCTTCATCCCCATTTCCATACAAAAAATCCGGCCTGTCATTGCAAACCCTGTTCATTTTCAACTAAATAAAAATCTATCGTTTGTACACCCTCTTCACATTCTACCCTTTTGCCGGAATGATGATAGGAAGTTGTCTCAGTACCGTATAGTACTTCCAAAAAGTAGAACTTATCACACTTCATTGCTCCGTGTACCATTGAGAATTTACCGGCAGAATCTGAATCTACCGATTTTAGTCTTTGAGTAACCGGAGGAGCAAATATCAATACTTTTTTGCTTTTCAGAACTACCAAGGCGTCAGGAACAGCGGTACTGTCATGTTCCATAAAAACTGTACCATCCACCCTGAGTACCGCATACTTTTCCTTATCTATTCCAAACAGATTGACCTCACACCCGCTTAGGATCAAAATCCCGGCTGCTATACATAAGATTACTGGGAGAGCCTTATGTACATATTTACGAGTCATATGAGCATTTTCCATCATCCGGAGATTTCACTTATGGGACTTTATAGATCTAAATTCTCTTAATCAATCAAGAAAAATGTGACATCATGGATGAGTTTTTAAGACAGCGAGAGTCCTGATCAAACGTCAAACGTCAAACGTCAAACGTCAAACGTCAAACGTCAATTTTTTGAATCTATAGCTAAAACTCAAAACTAATTACTGACAACTCACAACTGACTACTGACAACCAACCACCGACCACTGTCAACTGAACGCTAAATACATAAACACCCAAATACATAAACACTTAAACACATATTCTGTCACAAACCCCCTTCCCGCTCTTCCTTTAGTCTTACCCGGTGTTCCGTAAAGGAATGTTTTCCAATCAAGCCCGAGTCAGATGAACCAAGCACCCGTTCCGTTCAGAAGAAGTTTTCAGACTGCCGCACTGTTTTGTATATGTGCATCCATCCTGTCATCATGCATCACCTTTGATGATGTAGACCGTTTTTTGGATGAGTTGAATGCCGATAAAACTGTTCCCATGACAGCCGTGGAACGCGACTTTGCTGATATCACAAAAGACGGTGTTCTGCGAATGGTCACCCGCTACGGACCCGACACCTATTTTTTGCACCGCGGGCTGGATGCGGGTTTCGAATTTGAGCTGCTACATGCCTTTGCCCGCGAGAAGAACCTTATGCTGGAGGTGGAGATTATGGGTCCCGACGACGATCCCTTTCTCTATCTGAACAGCGGACGCGGCGATGTAATAGCCACGGGTCTGTCTGTTTCGAATCACAAAAAGGATGGCATCGAATTCACCCACCCGTACCTGCTTACCGATCGTTTTCTTGTCTACTCACCCTATCTGGAAGCGAAACCGGATTCACTTACCACATTGGCTGAAATGGGTATTCCGATCACCGTTCTTGCCGGCAGCGATGGTGAAACTTACCTGAAGCGGATGCAGGATGAAGGGATCGAATTAGATTTGAATCAGTTAAAAGAGGATGCCGACCGTGACCTGATTTACAGAAAACTTATAGACGGAAGCGCCCTGGTTACCGTGACTGATACCTACTCGTTTCAAACGGTTTCAGCTCTCTACCCTGGGCTGATAAAAGGTCCTGTGATTGCAGAGCAGGATTCCATAGCATGGGCTGTGAGGGCCGGATCACCTCAGCTGGAAGCAGAGCTGAGTCAATTTCTTCAAACACACTTTCGTATATCGGACGATGGTTCCGGCACCTACAGTTCCGCATTTTTGAATGTGCTTAAGAGGCACTATTTCGAGGAGAGCCCTCAGTTGACAGCCTATTACGATACCACAGCATCTGAAACGGGAGATATGCTTTTCTCCCCCTATTCCGGCCTGGTTCAGTCGGTTGCGGATTCTGTGGAAATTGATCCGCTGCTGCTTACTGCGGTCATAGCCCAGGAATCAGGCTTCAACCCGGGCTCAAAAAGCTTTGCAGGAGCTGTCGGACTGATGCAGATTCTCCCGCGATACTCTGAAAATGAATATCCCACACTTTACGACCCGGAGACCAATATCCGGGAAGGCGCAGCCATTCTTAAAAGTAATCTTGATCACTACGCGTATCTTGACAGTCTCAGCCGGGTACAGTTTGCGCTGGCCACCTATAATGCAGGTATCGGTCATATGGTGGACGCCCGACGGCTCGTCATGGAACAGAACCGAAATCCCAACGACTGGCCCTCAACGGCAAACGCCCTGATGCTGCTGATGCAGCGGCGGTATTTCGAACGCGCAGAGCACGGATACGTACGCGGAATGGAAACCGTTCAGTATGTTGACAGGATACTATCCCGTTACAACCGGTACAAGAGTGTCATGGCACTTCCGGAGCAGCAAATCCGAACGGCAGGCCGTTGAATTCTTAGCGATTTGAAAATATGATCAGGGATTATCTGGCATCAGCTGCTTTTCTCTCCGATCCCCTTCCGCTGCATCTTGCCCCACTCTTTTTCACCTTTAAAATAGTCAATCAGCCCTCCGAGACGCCAAAATGCGTGAAGCTGACGATAGCCCAGGTTTTCAACAAATGAATAACAGGCAAGAATAAAGATGTCTTTCGCGCTCTCGTAGCGCCGGCTGGTCAGTTCCTCCAGGAGTACGGCGCTCATCGATAGAATCATGCCCAGCACAATGGCTGCAACCAGAAATAGCATCGCAAACTGGGTGTTGATGATTCCGAACCACCAGGAGAGCGCCACTATGATATAACCGGAGATTTCCACCACGGGTGATAGCAACTCACCGAAAAAGAAAAAGGGCATGGCGAATAATCCAATTCGCCCGTAGCGGGGATTGAACAGCATATGGCGATACCGGAAAAGCGTATCTGCAAGGCCCCGGTGCCAGCGGTTACGCTGACGCGCCAGGGTTTTGCGGTCTTCGGGTACTTCGGTCCAGCAGACCGGCTCGGAGATGAACCGGATCCTGTAGGGCAGTTTATTTTTGATGTGATAGTCGTGCAGCCTTACTACCAGCTCCATATCCTCACCCACAGTGTCGTGAAGATACCCTCCGGCCCGTATGACTGCTTTCCGCTCAAAGAGCCCGAAAGCACCGGAAATAATCAACAGAGATTCGAGGTAATCCCAACCCACCCTGCCGAAAAGAAAAGCCCGGAGATACTCAACCGCCTGGATGCGACCTATAAATGATTTTGGCACTCTCACCTTCTCAATCCTGCGATTTTTATAGGTGCACCCATTGGCTACCCGTATTACGCCTCCCACGGCTATGGTCTGATCATCTTCCATGAACGTTCTCAGCATTTTAACGATCACATCAGGCTCCAGAATCGAATCAGAATCGACTGCGCAAAACAGATCCATCGATGCAATATTGATTCCCGCATTCAGTGCATCCGCTTTACCGCCGTTTTCTTTATCCACCACAATCAGACGGGGATAGCGTGATGAGGTATAGATCCCCCGTATGGGTTTGTGCTTAACAAAAAGGGGCTTATGGCGATTCTCAGGGGTTAATTTGTAATGATCGAGGAGTTTCTGAAGAGTACCATCCGAACTGCCGTCATTCACAACAACCACCTCAAAATTGGAATATTTCAGCGAAAGCAGAGAGTCTACGGAAGCAATGATGGAAGCCTCTTCATTATAGGCCGGGGCAATCACACTTACCGGCTTGTATAAGCTGGTACTGTAAACACCTGTCATTTTAAATATTTTGTCCAGATCTTTGAACTTCCGGATATGAAAGTAGGATACGCCAATCAGTATCATGTATCCCAGATTCAGTAATATAAAATATCCGAGAACCAGGTAATTGATCAGCTGTAAAAGATCAGTGATACTCTGCAATGCGCCCTCCTGACTCTTTAATTCCCTTCCACTCTTCCGCGTACTTTTCTTCCAGAAATGATAATGCGTTTTTAGCCTGATCAGACTGGAGAAGCGCGGCCTGCGATACAATGCGTACCTCTTTATCCGGATCATTGGCCAGGCGGATGAGTATGTCATCAAACTCCGGCCGGTATCTGTCTTTCATCCAGTTGGCCGTCTCCAGGCGGACATAATCAAAAGGCGAAGACCAGGTCTCTTTTTCTTTCAAAACGGGGAAAATATCTATAGTCGAAAAATGATTGAATCCGCGAATGAATGCAGCCAGAATTAAATCTGAATCATCGTTTTCGATAGGCTTCCTGAACAGTTCATACAGCGGCGTTGCCAGACCGTAAAGCCCCAATTCCGGTAGCATCGTGATAATAGGAGCGATATGTTTGCCGGGAATTTGATCGTCTGTTATTTGTTCAAAGATTGCTTCGGCTGCTTCCTGTTTTGTGTCGCACTCACTATAAAATTTGTAGATGATATCGCTGACGGTAAGAGAAGAATTGTTACTTCGAAGCAAAAACGTCTTGAGAGCATTTTCCCTGAGACGCTGGTTATCGGTGTTCAGCAATGCAAGGGTAGCCGAATACCCGATTACATTGTAGCTGTGATGCTGCAATTTCTGCAGTTTTCTTATTACAGCTGCATCGGTAATGTTTTTCTTTTCAAAATACATGCAGGCCTTGGCAATCTGAACAGTCCTGGATGAATTGAGTTTCTTTAAATAGAATTTCTTGAACCGTGGCAAATCCAGCAGTTCTCTGAGCCTGTTTTTTTCGTCCCCCTTCAGATTATCAATCATCTCATTGATGTTCCCGAAAGCTGTAATGATGTCGAATCGGTTTTTCAGAAACCGGTCAAATTGCTCTTCTGTGATTTCCCCGTCTATATACTCATAAATTTTTGGGAGAATGGTATTTTCGGCGATATCCAGCCTTTTTTGCCAATAAGCCAGCAACCTGCGCTTAATCAAAGCATAGAGCGTGATGATTATGAAAAGCAAAAACAGAACGATGATCACGCCCCATATTATCCCGATGATAGCCTCGTCAAAGAGAAGTGGAGTCTGCATTGATTTTTATGATTGATCCTTATCCTGCAGTTGCTCCAGAATCCTGTCAATTCGGATCATCAGGTGCTCAATATTGATCGGTTTCCTGAGATAGTCCTGAATTCCCAATTTGTACAGTGCTTCTACCTCTTCCGTCACCTCTTTTCCTGAAAGGATGATGATGCGATCTGTAGGAATGATATTTTTCTCCTTTACGGTTTCAACCACCTCTCTGCCATCGATACCCGGCATCATCATATCCATAACGACCAAATCGGGTTTTTCAGATTTAATGGTTTCGAGACCGTCAATACCATTGTCTTTGTGCAGCACCATCAAACCCTTTTTTTCCAGACGATGCTTTATGTACTTGGCAATACTTTCATCGTCTTCAATAAGAAGGATTTTTTTACTCATTCGTTTTAAATCATGAGGAGTCACTGCTCACGCTCTTTACGGAAAATCGTTCTCACATCTTATCTGCCGGAATGTCGGCACCTACCGTACTTCTTACGAATCCGTATTTTCAGCCTTGAACAGTGATAGTTATAGACTTACAGACACTCGCAATCAGTTCATTGATAGCTGATTTCAACGAATGACAAATGGTTACTAAATAGCCTGTATCCAAAGATAATACTGATATTTTGACAAAATTTCAGAAGGTGGAAATTCTATCCCGGAAGCGTGACACCATCGAATATTTTATTGGATGAAAAACAGAAAAATTCACCGCTATTGGAAGTTCCGCTTTCATCGCTTGCTGCTGCATCAGGTCAAGAAACCAGAAGTGAAAAAACATGCATTTAACACAATCATAATAGGTGCTTCTCAACTTGCCCCAAAAGATTGGTTTTTGGATATTTGAAATAATGAACGCTTGTCTTGGCTCGATTATACTGAAAAACAACGATGAAACTCTTTGCTGCCCTTCTGCCGATATACTTTTTCATCTCCTGTACAACCAGTTTTCAGGACCGACAGATCAAAAATATTCCCGGCGAGTGGGAAGTCTACAGTATCACTACATTGAATGCTGATTTCAGTGAAAATGGATTTGATCCGCTGGAGCCCGCGACTGAAGAAACCGGCGACCTGGGATTTTTTGAGTTTACCCAATCTTCGGTCAATTACTCCTTCGTTCGAAAAGATTCACTCTATTCAGGAAACGGAATCTACTCGATTGATCTTAACAAGACATCCACCAAAATTATCTATTCAATAAGTGAAGATATCCTTCTGCTTCCACCTGATGAAAGACCCCACGACCTGATCTTCAATTCTGAAAATGGTGAGGTCATTATGCTCCTGACCTCCTACCCGCAAACGGCGGGTGTGGGTGAATCTTACACACTCTATCTCAGGAAAGTGAAATAGACTTTCATTCTGACGGCTTCCAGCCCCCTCTTCAATACGAATTCAGGTATCATGACCTTTTATGGTATTGAGATTCATCACGAGAAATCAGTAACTCTTACACCCTGAAAGCGTATGAATTCACTGATTTACGTATATTTCATACTCTTGTCATTCCATACAGTAGATTCCGCAAAAAATGTCAGATCGAATATTTACAGAAACTGAAGTTCAACATTTAATCAGGAGAGCTGCAGAACTTGAAGCTCAGCGATCTGTGTCCGGCAAAGAAAGCAGTAAAAATGGTCTCACGATGGATGAACTGAAAGCCGTAGCATCCGAAGCCGGCCTCGATCCTGAGCTCATTGAGAAAGCTGCTCTGGAAATGAGGTTTCCATTATCAGAGAAAAAAGCGCAAGTACATGTAAACAGGGAAGAAATCGCTTCCGAGATCTGGATTGATGCACAACCTGACAGGGAAACCATGAACCTGCTGGTAACTGAATTAAATCATATCTATGGAACAACGGATGAGCTGAACTGGTGGGAAAATCTTTGGGGAACCCATGAAGGAAAAGCGAAAGTCACCAGAACGTCAACTTCAACGGAGTGGATCTATAAAACAGAAGCAGGAATGTACTCCACTCGGGTACTCATGCAGCGACGCGGTGACCGTTTCCGGATTCGCGTCAGCAAACGCCAAATGTTGGATTTGAAATGGGGGAGCGCCCTGAACTACGTGGTTATTTTAGCTCCATTGACCGCCATTTTTGCCGTTTTCGGCGGTATCATAAGTTCAAATCTGTTTGGGGTCGCATGGGCGGGAATTTTATCAGCAGGCCTCTTACCGTTGATCATTGGATTTCCATTCGTCAGATCACTGATCAAAAGGTCCATTGATAAACACAAAGCTGAAGTTGCCAATACATTGAGACAGCTTTCCGAACTCATACTTCAATCCGCAGGTAACAGCAGAAAGGGTGACATAATTTCTGATAAGAACCCTTCTGTTTCTGCCATAGAAATCAACGAAGAGTCAGAGTCCACCGGTTCAGATATGGGAAGGCTACGGAATAATCTGAGAGAGTGAAACAGGCGTAATTAGTTTAGGGAATAAAGATCTCGTCTAAGTCGACCCTGTCTTGCTTAAATCCTTCAGTGCCTCAGAATAAGAATGCAACCAAAGCTCGATTGCATCGTGTAAAAAGAGAATGTAGTGCCTTAAGACTTTTTCAGGTATTGGAACAGTTCATCAACCGACCGACCTTTAATGTTCAAATCATCTGTCTCTGCGATACGCTATGCCCTGCAGAATATTCGCACGAATTTCTTCCATACGCTGCTCTCGGTTCTGGGTATCGTAATCGGTGTTTCTGCATTGATTGTGATTTTATCCATGATTGACGGTCTTGAGAAGTATGCTCAGGATCAAATCAGCACCACCACTTCCGTAAAAGTGGTCGAGATGTCCAGTGTTACCGTGGAAACCATCGATGGCATCAGGATCAGAAAGCAGCAACCCGCTATACTGACCGCCGATATTCACAATTTACTGCTCGATTCACTGCCGGTGCCGGTAACCACATATCGTGTGTCAGAGGTGGCAAAGGAGATTACCGTTAACAATGAGACCGCCGGTTCGGTGGTTTACTATGCTGACCCGGATCATCCGTACAACCTCACTGTGGATTACGGAACTCATTTTTTTGACGCTGATTCAGCCTTAACCAATAGCCGGGTTGCCGTTATCGATACCATGCTCGCAAACCGATTTACCGGTGGCTCATTTCAGCCTGACGAGGTCATTGGCAGGGTATTCAGGATGGATGATCAGGAGTTTGAAGTTACCGGAATTACTGCCGGATATGCACCCGGACCGGAAATGTTCGTGTCACTTGCACATCTTGCCGGTGAGAGATTATGGGACAATCCTCCGTTTATCGCTTTTCAGGCAGAGAATATTGCAGACGTACCGGTAATCAAAGAGTCACTGGAGGAGTGGCTAGAAACCTCCGAGTTTACAGAGGATGATTTCAGAATACTGAGCCAGGACTTCAGGGTGAACCAGGCATTGCAGGGTTTTCAGCTGTTTCGAATTATCATGGGATTGATTGTCGGATTATCCGTGCTTGTGGGGGGTATCGGTGTAATGAATGTGCTGCTCATTTCCGTAACTCAGCGAACCAAAGAGATTGGCGTCAGAAAAGCGGTCGGTTCTCGAAAGAAGGATATTTACGTACAGTTTTTATCGGAATCCATTGTCATTTCGCTCTTTGGAACCGTAGTCGGAATTGTGATCGGGATCCTGGTTGCACTGGCTGTGGTTCCCATTGTTCATCAGATCATTGAAGCACAGTTCAGACCTGCCTTTTCTTTCCTTACAATCGGGCTTATCACCCTATTCTCATTGTTGATCGGAATCCTGTTCGGGACCTTTCCGGCCTATAAAGCGAGTCAGCTGGAGCCCATTGATGCGTTGAGAAGAGAGTAGTCTTACCTATTATCCCATTGCAGAGCGTACCCAACAATCCATGTTGCGTTTCTTATTGAAATGAATAAATTGAATGACAGGATAAATAATCCGCACTTACTCTCATGATTACCGATCTTATTTCAATTTTTGAACGCGATCTGGACCGATTAAAAAAGGAAGTTCAGTCTTTCCGGAATAAGCAAAATTTATGGGAAACAACCGGCAAAGTGACAAATTCTGCAGGGAACTTAACCCTTCACCTCATTGGGAACCTGAATCATTTTATCGGTCATTTATTGGGTAAAACCAATTATAAGCGTGACAGGGAAGGTGAGTTCAGCTCAAAAAATATTCCTATCGAGCAACTGGTTTCAGACATCGATGATGTCAGCCAAAAAGTAACACAAACTTTGCGTCGTCTTGATAAAGCAGACCTTAATAAACCTTATCCCGTAGAAGTTTTTGGGTT
>JAWVZW010000047.1:0-9491 GCA_033721975.1 Balneolaceae bacterium | reverse complement strand
TTCAGTTCCTCTTCGGTAACACCTTCATCTACAATTTTTTGGAGTTCTTCACGCAATGTCTCTTCAACGGTTTGCATTTCTACTCCCTGATTTGGAATGACGTAGATCACAAACATGCCTGGGTACTTGCTTCCCGGGTATCCGTTTAATGAGCTTGCCTGAAGGGCTGACTGATCGTCGACAACCATCCTGCGGTAAAGCCTTGAGGTTCGGCCGGAAGTCAGAATATTGCTCAACAGATTCAGGGCCTGATAGTCCGGATGCTGATTATGAACAGCGTGATATCCTTCAACGTAGATGGGCTGGGATCGCTCTTCGATTACAAACCTCCTCTCCCCCCGCTGTTCCGGTTCAACCACCGTGAGCTCAGGAGCCGGCCCACCGTAAGGCAGCCCGGCAAAATATTTATCTGCTAGTTGTCTCATCTCTGCAGGATCCACATCACCCACAATGGCAATTGTGAAACTGGAGGGCGAATAATGCCGGTCATTAAATTCCCTGGCGTCTTCAATGGTTGTATTGCGAATATCTGAAGGCCAGCCGATCACCGGATTTTTATACGGATGTGCTGAAAAAGCAGTCGCTGCAAACTCCTCCAATAGACGTCCAAAAGGATTGGAATCCGTTCTCATTCTGCGCTCTTCATAGATTACATCCTTCTCTGTATAAAACTCTCTCATCACGGGGTTTTTAAATCGGTCTGCCTCCAGCATAAACCAGAGTTCAGCCTTATTCTGAGGGAGACTGTAAAAATACCCTGTCAGATCTGCAGAGGTAAATGCATTCACACCTACAGCACCCTCCTTTTCAATGATTTGTGTAAACTCATTGTTTACAACATATTCTCCTGCCTTTTCCTGCAGCTCCTCAAATTTTGACCAAAGTTCATCAAGCCGTTCCTGATTCGGTTCCAGTTTGTTGTACTCATTCAGCCACGCTTTGTAAGCGGCGTCCATCTGGTTTATGAGCTGTATCTCCTCGTCATAATTTGTGGTACCTATTGTATGGCTTCCCTTAAAGACCATATGTTCAAAAATGTGGGCAATGCCGGTGTTCCCTACAGGCTCATTGGCAGATCCAACATCCACAAGAGTCAAAAAATGGGCTGTCGGAGCCACATTACGCTCCACAATGATAAAATGAAGGCCGTTATCCAGCGTAAATTCCGTAACATTTTCTTCAAAGGTTGACAGGTCTTGCGCATTGCCGGGTATAAAAACACCCAGTGAAAGCACACAGGCTATCAATAAGGCATTTATATAAGGTCTGATTTTCATAGAGCGATATCTTTGTGGTTTATCCGATGTAAAATTTTAAAGAATGGACCGTAACGAACGCATCCTCGATTTGTAAAACTAGCTGTTATTTTCCCACTCTTGTTGGGTGTCTAATAAGATAAATATCTTAAATAAAAGCAATTGATATATTTGGTTTTAGGCACAGATTATATCGTCTTCTTTAACCCATAAAAAAGCCCCAAAATGGGGCTTTTTACTTTTAACCGTTCAAAATGCTTACCAAGACGAATCCGTCATTATTATCACTCCTCAAATTCTTCTTCGGGAGGTCTGACAGTGATAACCGGTTTTTTCACATACTGTGCGACTTTCTCAGCGGTGGATCCAAGAATCAGGTGGGCAAATCCGCTGTGCCCGTGAGTTGCCATTATCAAAATATCAGCTTCTTCAGAGGCATAATTTTCGATTTCATAGTGAGCTGAAACACCCTTTTCAATTCGTGTAAAGAGCGGAATAGAGCGGCTTTCTTCACCGTCTGAAATCACCACCTCATCTTCGAAAGTAACGCCAGTCCGCTGAATATGAATATTATCCAGTTCCTTCCCGGCCAGGTATTCATTGATTCTCTCAATGATAGCTTCATAAATCGATACGTTTTCCCCTTTCCCGGGTTCTCTGGGGATATCTTCGGAAGCACTGCCATAGAGCTCGATCACATGAAAGAGAGTCAGTCTTGCATCAAATGTGTCTGCAAGGGCTACTGCAAGAGGAAGTGCCGCCAGTGACATTTCAGACGAATCTGTTGTGAGAACTACGTTCTCTACTTTATTCAAATCAAACCGTTCGCCGATTGAAAAAACCGGAACCGTCGACTTACGAATTACCCGTTCCGTAACAGATCCTCTGAGCATACTGGTCTCATCCGCACCCCGGGTCCCCATTAGAACGAGATCATATTTATTTTTCTTGGCAAATTCAGCAATCGCTTCTGAAGGTTTCCGCTCGATTTTTACAAAATGATCACCCTTATTCTCTTCCTTCAAATATTGATCCATTGCTTTTTCAATCGATCTCTCTGAATCATCGATTATTTTCGGATAGAGATCCTTCTCCATATCCAGAGGAACACCAAGTTTTTTTATACTCTCATTGAAATATTTAAGTGTCGGGATCACATGGATAAAATCAATGGTTGACCCGAAGGTATCAGCGACCGACTGTGCAACAGGGTACACGCGTTCTGAACCGTCTGAGAAATCTGTAGGTACCAGTATTTTTTTGATCTCAACCATTTTTTCCTCCAAGTGTTTTCGTTTCCGGACTCAAATTAAGCAAATTGAACGCGATAATTAAACCGCGGCAGACCATTTGGCACTCAGGAAATTCCTGATATCATTCTGCAATATTACCCGAGTCAGAATACGTTGAAGGCTGAAACCATCCGGACCTTTTCTATTCAACCTCGCTTCGTTTTCTCAGATATGCGATCCCTCCGATGAGCAGAAAGCCGGCCGCCACTCCGGCAATTCCACCTGTTATGTCAGCATCCTGATGATCACCGACATCCCCACCCGGAATGAATGGTTCGCTGTGTACCAGCTTTCTTGACACACGTTCAACCGTAACCTGTTCAGGCAGTTCATCTGTGCTTCTGATTGCGTCTGCATTCTGCAGCCTGTAATATTCCGGTCCTGCAGGTGGGTTTCCTCTGTTGATGAGCTCCTCTACAAAGGGATCGTCAGTGGACAAGACTTCTGTTTCGCGTACCATTTCAGCATACTCGCGGTCCTGATAAGGCCAGATTACGTACAACGATCCTATCAAAAAACCGATCAACAGAAGAAGTGTCATGGAGTAGTAATGATCAAGAAGCCAGGAGAGTAAACGGGAAAAAAGAATGATTCCCACCAAAGCGCCCAATACAAAAGGAACCAGATTGATCAGGGCCGTTAACGTTTGATCGGAGCCCAGGTTTCCCAGCTGCGATAAAATATAGTCGTATTTTCTGAAAATAAGCAGGATATAGGAACCGGATATGCCCGGAAGAATCATGGCACATATTGCTATGGATCCGCTCAGAAAGACAAACAGAAATGTTTCGGGCGTATCTGCCGGAACAAGGGTTACGACCCAGAAACCGATTGCAGTGCCGGCCAGCAGCGGAAATATGCTTTTCCAGTTTCGATCCGGTTTATCCACTTCCATGTACAGAAGAAAAACAGATCCCAGGATAAGCCCGAAGAATAATCCATATACGATTTCCGGGTGGGTAAACATATATACCTGAAGGGGTACAACCCGCGTAAAAAATACGATAGCTGACAGTATTCCTGTGAACAGAAGCAGCAGAAATTTCCAGTGAAAATTTTCAAATACAATGTCGAAACGCAGCTTAAGCGTATTTTTCACCGTGGTCATGTCTACACTTTTAATCGCATAGATAAGCCTTTGATAAATTCCGGTGATTAGAGCAAGCGTACCGCCGCTCACCCCAGGTACGATGTCTGCAGAACCCATCAAAAACCCTTTTATGATCAGATAGGGAGTCTCTTTCCAAGACGTTCTGTCTTTTCCCGGATTACCTGAAGATTTGTCTTGATCAGAATATTGATTCATTTCATGTGGAATCTGATTCACTTAAGCCCAGATGGATATCTTGGAGCAGTGATAAAATTGCTTAACTAAACGGTTGAAGGTGATTCATTTGTATCCCGGGAGTAAAGTGCCATAGCACGGATAAATGAAATTGTTGCTCCTGCAGAACATACCAGCATCACACACAGGATGGCTGATGATACGGCATACCTTCCTGAAAATACAGCATCAGTGAGCCAGCCTGTAATGGGAGGACCCAGTCCGAACCCTGCAATACTGATAACAAAAAGATATAAACCGCCCGTAAGGGCTCTCTGTCCCGGTTTTGCATAGAATTGGATAAGAGCGGCTGCTACACCGTTATAGGAAGAAGAAAAAAGAACCCCGGTTCCGATAAGTGCAAAGGCCAGCTCTGCGCTCTCTGCAAAGAGTCCGATTATATAGAAAGGAAGGCCGGCCAGTGCCGCTATATGGCCCATCCAGTACCGTTTAGCTCCGTCTTGCCTGGCCAGCAGATCTGCCGTCTTTCCGGATATGACAACCATCACACCTACTCCAAACATAAACCAGCCGAACCGGGCTGTAAGGTCAGGCCTGCCAAACACATCATTAAAAATATTTCCTGCAAAGCCTAGAATCGTATACCCTGTACAGGCAAGAAAAGAAAAACCGGCAAGATGCCAGCGGACAGATGAAATTTTCAAAAGCTCGCTGATCTCTTTCCATACATTGCTGTGTATTGCAGAACGCTCTTTAGATCGCTGCGGCTCTTTGATCATTAACCAGACGATCGGTGCAAGAATAAGCCCCGGTACGCCGGCTGCAATCATGGCTGTTTGCCAATCGTAATTCAGTGAAAGAGTCCCTCCTGCCAGAAAAGAGAGCCCTATACCCATAAATATGCCGCTTGCATAGACTGAGAATACGGTAGCCCGGTCCTTTTCAGAAAAACGGTCGGCCAGGTAGCTGTATACCGCAGGACTTAGCATTGCCTGACTTACCCCAACACACATGCGAGCCGAAATTAAAAAAGCAAAAGAGGCAGCGAATCCGCTCAACAGAGTCATAAGACTCCAAATAAACAGTCCGATACAGATCATTGCAATCCTGGACGTCTTATCTGCAATCCTGCCCATTGGAATTCCAGCTACTGCATAGATCACCGAAAATGCCGGACCGTACAGCAATCCAATTTGAAAATTGGTAAGGCTCAGCGAGTCGCGAATCTGGGTTCCCAAAACGGCTATAATCTGCCGGTCAACAAAACTAAGGACATAAACCAGGGTAAGAAGAAAAACCGCGGCCAAACCGGTTTTTCGAATCATAAATTTTCTGAATTGATTTCACGTTTTTAGAATGATGAGTTTACGCATTCAAGTATCCAATCAAAAATAACAATGCCCTGCATGACCGATCGTTTGTAGTGCTAATTCTTTATTGCGACATTAACAACCATTCATCATTATTTAAGAAACACTGACCTTGAGTAAACTTCCCCAAAAATCAAAAAAGCAGAAAGATCGAGCGGCCGACATTCTGGAGGAGCTCTATAAACATTATCCCAATCCACACTGTGAGCTGAACCACGATAATCCGTTTGAACTTCTTGTAGCCACCATACTGAGCGCACAGTGTACCGATGTACGGGTAAATAAGGTTACACCGGATCTTTTCGATGCCTATCCAACACCTGAGGCCATGGCTGAAGCTCCGATTGAGGAGCTGGAAGAACTTGTAAAATCAACCGGTTTCTATCGAAACAAAGCTCTCTCTCTGAAAGAAGCCTCCAAAACCCTTGTAGAAGATTTTGACGGGGAAGTACCGCAAACCATGGATGAGCTTCTTACTCTGCGTGGCGCAGCCCGGAAGACGGCTAATGTTGTGCTTGGAAATGCATTCGGGATCAACGAAGGAGTCGTGGTCGACACCCATGTAAAAAGAATATCCTATCGCCTTGGATTGACCAAAGAAAAAAAGAATACCCGTAAAATTGAGAAGGATCTGATGGCACTTTTCCCGCAGGAAAACTGGACGGATCTGTCTCATCTGATGATCCATCACGGACGCAATGCCTGTAAGGCTCGCTTTTCGGAACCGCCGGATCATCCGATTTGCATCAAGTACGGAAAAAAATGTGAATGCTGGAAAATGCGGGGGCAGGATAATGATCAATGAAACGCTTTTATTTGATTCATTGAGCAGCCCGGTCCCTGAAATTCGTCGCGATCTTCAAGTGATACCCGTTGAGAACAGTGGCAGCCGGCTGCTTTACTTTCATGATGCAATGGGATATGCTGTCCCGAACTTCGCCATCGACAGGAAAGCGGAGCCGCTTCTGGCTCTTATTAACGGCAGATATTCTATTAATCAGATAGTGACTGTACTGGACCAGAGCATTCAGCCTTTCGACCTGCTCGAATTTATTCAGATGCTCGATGAAAATCGCATTCTGAATACGAAGCACTACCGGCTATTTTCTGAACGTATAGAAAGGGATTTTGAATCAAAAAATGACCGGAGACCTGCACTGGCTGGCAGCAGTTACCCTGACGATCCCGATACATTAACTGATTTTATTGATTCCATTCTTTCAGAAGGCTCATCATCCAGGAAAGCCAAAAAAGCCCTCTATGCACCTCATATCGATCTTCGGGTAGGATCAAGACAGTATGCCGAAGCATTCGAGACGATCAGGCATCTTCAACCCCGGCGTGTGGTCCTGATCGGAACTTCCCACTATGCAGGTCTGTATCCGGATCAGTATGAAAACAAGCCCTTTATCGGGTCAAATAAACAGTTTTCAATACCGGGGCGCCATTTTGAAACAGATACAGAATACATCCGGCAATTGGATGACCTGGATTGCTTTACGCTCTCTGACAGAGCCCATCGCATTGAGCACAGCCTTGAAACACATCTAATGTTCTTATCCCGTGTCTGGAACCATGATTTTTCCATAGTGCCCATCCTGGTATCCGGATTCGATGAGCTTTTCTATCATTCTGAAGGTGCCTTGGGATTATCTATTGACGCTTTTTCAAAAAAACTTCGTGAGCTGGATACCGGTGAAACGTTTTATCTGATCAGCGGGGACTTATCACACGTTGGCAAAAAATTCGGGGATTCGAATCCGGCCAGCACCTTACGGGAGAAAGTGGAAAGTTTTGACAAAGGTTTTTTAGAGCATGCAATCAATGGTGATTCAGAGGGAATGCTAACTCATCTTTCTGAAGAGTATGATGCAACGAGGATATGCGGCTATCCACCCCTTTATGCTTTCTTAAAATCATTTCCATCCATTAAGGGTACTGCCCTAAATTATCACTGGTGGGATGAATCGGAAAGAGAGAGTGCCGTCAGTTTTGGAAGTATTGCTTACTGATAGACGGACAGGCTGCTGGGTTCATTTTAGGCAAGAAACAGTGAAAAAAAGAGACACTCCAAAACAGAAGAATGCATTCGGATTGCTCCCGAATTGATCCGAAAATTATTCAGGTACTCCGCCGCTTAGCTATTTCTCCAGTGAAGAAAGCCTGAATGTAGACAGGAAAAGAGTCTGATTGCCGATATATTTTTAATCAGCTGTTGATGTCAGTTAAATATCCTTCCCTTCTTCATGGTTTTGAGTCATATTGACAGAAAGAACAGCTTTTTTCCAAGATGTAGATTCCTATAGTTTCCCCAGTAGACTCCTGAATTTCAGAGCCCATACCCTCCAGACGGCCTCTCTGACAATTGCTTTCGACATTTTTGATACGCCCTCTTCACGCTCCCGGAAAATGATGGATACCTCTGCCAATTTGAATCCGGCTTTCCACGCACGAAAATGGAGTTCAATCTGAAAGGCATATCCGTTTGAGTGAATATTTTCCAACGGGATGGACTCCAATACCTTTCTGTGAATACATTTAAAGCCTGCCGTAGTATCCTTGATCGGGATGCCGGTTATAAACCTGGCATAGAGATTAGCACAGTAAGATAAAATCAGCCGTCTAAGTGGCCAGTTTACGATACTGATCCCATTCGAGTAGCGTGATCCGACTGCCACATCCGCTTCTCCGCTTTTTACCTTTTCAACCAGACGTGGAACATCTTCCGGATTATGGGAAAAATCTGCGTCCATCTCACAAACGTATGTGTAATCATTTTCCAGCGCGAACTGAAAACCCCTGACATATGCGGAACCCAGCCCCTGTTTTCCCTCACGTTCGATGAGGTGAATACGCCCTGGATATTTTTCACCGGTTTGTTTTACCAGACCGGCGGTTCCGTCAGGCGATCCATCATCTACGATCAGCACATCCGCCTCCATTCTTATATTCATTAACTTCTCAAGAAGACGCGGGATGTTCTTTGACTCATTGTAGGTTGGTATGATGACAAGAATGTCTTTTCTCATACAGATAGGTATATGATACAGCAGTGGCAATGACTGCAATCGAGATGTTGGATGTTCAACAGTTAATTAATCATTGGTTATATTCATCAGCCCATGCTTATGAACATGGCCTTGAATGGTAGCCACAAAAATAGAACCTATCCACTTTTTAACATAGTTTAATTCATTGTTCACTTTACATAAGAAAGCTACACAGACAAAAGCTCGCCTTGGCACCCTGAAAACAGATCACGGTACGATTCAGACACCGATATTCATGCCGGTCGGCACACTCGGATCGGTAAAAGCAGTGAGTCAGGACGACTTGGTGGATAAAATTGGGGCTCAGATCATTCTTGGAAATACCTATCACCTTTATCTGAGGCCCGGAAATGAGATCATGCAGGCGGCCGGTGGGCTGCACGGGTTTATGGGGTGGGACCGGCCCATTCTGACCGACTCGGGCGGCTACCAGATCTTTTCGCTGTCGGACATCCGCGACCTGAAGGAAAAGGGAGCCACCTTTCAGAGCCACCTGGATGGCTCGAAGCACCTATTTACACCAGAGAATGTGGTGGATACCCAGCGCATCCTGGGATCCGATATTATGATGATCCTGGATGAGTGTCCGCCATGGCCGGCTGAGTATGACTATGTGAAGGACTCGATGGGCCTTACTCATCGATGGGCCAAACGGGGCCGGGAGCATTTTTTGAAGACCAATCCAATTTATGGCCACAAACAGCACCAGTTCGGTATTGTTCAGGGAGGGACGCATAAGGATCTGCGAAAAGAGTCGTCCGAATACATGGCTTCCCTCGACTTTGAGGGATTGGCCATCGGCGGACTCAGCGTGGGTGAACCGACCGATATCATGTACGAAATCACCGATTTCAACACCGATCATCTTCCGGAAGACAAACCCAGATATCTGATGGGAGTGGGCACTCCTGCCAACCTGATTCAGTGCGTGGCTTTGGGCATTGACATGTTCGACTGCGTGATGCCCACCCGCAATGCCCGCAACGGAATGATTTTTACCCGAAATGGCAAGGTGAATGTACGAAATGCCAAGTGGAAACATCATCACAAGCCACTGGATCCGGATTTTCCTTCTGACCTATGTCAACGTTACAATATGAGCTACATCCATCACCTCATAAAGTCAGACGAAATCCTGGGCCTGGAACTCACCTCGCTGCACAACCTCACCTTTTACCTATGGCTGATGGAGAAAATTCGGGAAAAGATTGAGAACGATATCTTTCACGATTGGTACC
>JAWVZW010000046.1:0-9569 GCA_033721975.1 Balneolaceae bacterium | reverse complement strand
GTCTTCAGAAATACCGGAACCGGCTTTGAAAATATCACGGAAGATCTTTCTCTAGGCAGCCTGCGGGGTCTTTGGATGTCATTGCATATCGATGATCTTGACGGCGACGGACGTGATGATCTTCTTTTAGGGAATCTGGGCCTGAATAACCATTTCCGGACCGGTGCCGATAACCCCCTGAGAATGTGGGTGGGCGATTTCCAGAATAATGGCATGTCCGACCAGATTCTGTCGCGATCCATTGAAGGGCGTGATGTACCCTATGTGCTGAAGCACGATCTATTTAGCCAGATTCCTTCCCTTCAGTCGCGCTATCCTACCTATGAGAGCTATGCATCCCAGTCCATGTCGGACCTGTTTACAGAAGAGCAGCTGCAGGCGGCCAGGATGCTTCAGGCGGACCTCCTGGAAAGCATTATCATCTTTAATAGAGAGTCAGGGCCCGAATGGACGGTATTGCCTCCAAGGGCTCAATTTTCTGCGGTATATGGCCTTCTCAGTGAGGATCTGAATGGTGACCGCACGCCCGACATTTTGATTTCACAAAATCTGATCCAAGCAAAACCAATGGCCGGACCGTACGATGCCGGTTACGGGTCCGTACTCAGATTTGATGAGAGCAACCAATTAAAAAGCCTTCCTCCCCAGCTCAGCGGATTAAACATACCGGGCTCAGGTCGCGGAATTTTATCTGTTCAGAATGCCGCCGGTGAGAAGATCATCGTTGTAGCCATAAATGATGACAGGCCTCTCTTCTTCAGAGTCAATCGCTAAAATTTTCGCCGATTAAATAACTAATTAATTAACCCTGTATATAACCGGGGTATCTCCTGAGCGGGCCCAGATTACATGAGGAATTCCGTTGATGGTGATGGATAGAATATTTCGGCTTTCTCCCGGTACATAAATTCCGGACTCTGAAGGAGAATGACTCACAAACCCATTTTGGCCTGGCGTAATCCAGGCCCCTTTTGAAGCATCATAGGGACCTATGTGAGGTTTTACATCAAATAGATTGCCGCCGGTCAGGATGTCCGATACACCGTCTCCGTTTAAATCGGACGCATGGATGGCAAAAACAGGTGCCAGCTGGGCACGCAGCGGCAGAGGTTCCATCTGCATTTCTTCCCCATTTCTATTCCTAAAGATCATACTCTCAAGTATATCGACGTCAAAAATCTGTGTCCGTCCCAGCTCTTCTCCGGTCAACAGCTCCTCTACCGGGGTACCGGCAAATTCTTCATACGTTGGATATCTGGATCCCAAAGACGGAATGGCTTCAACCATTTCCGGCCTGAGAGCCGTCGGATAATACTCCCCGTCAGAAGAGGTCGCTATTACCTGTTCAACAAGACCGTTGCCCGAAATATCTCCGGCCCACATTCTCACGGAATGTTCAGCATCAACCTTGAATATCGAGTTTCTGCCATGATTGCCGGCAACAATGTCCATAAATCCGTCTCCGTCCAGATCGGCCGCAGCGAGAGCGTTCCACCAACCTCGGGTCTCACCCAGACCCAGATCAGCCGTAATCTCTTCAAACTGCTCACCTGTATTTCTGAATACCCGGACAGGCATCCACTCCCCTGTAATTACTAACTCAGAATGGCCGTCACCCGTCAAATCCGACCAGAGGGCATCCGTGATCATTCCCATACCAATGAGATCGGGAGCCATCTGTTCTGTCACATCCGTAAACCCTCCTTCACCATCTCCCTCCAGAAGGTAGCCGTTTACAGGAATGCCGGTGGCAAAAGGTTTGAGTCTTATACCGACAAACAGATCCTCAATACCATCATTCGTAAAATCGTGGGGAGCTACAACAGAGCCCGGCTCATAACCGCGCGTTGTGGGTAGAAACTGACCGCTATTGGTAAAATTTCCAAGCCCATCGTTCAGATAAAACCGATCCAGCAATGCAGAAGAACTGGAAGAAAAGGAGTTTCCTCCGCTCACTACATAGAGGTCATCAACGCCGTTACCCGTCGCATCAAAAAATGCACAGTCGGTATCCTCACTGGATGCATCTTCAGAAAACAGATCCGGCTGTTGCGCTATAAATTCCCCATTGGGCTGCTGGATGAGCAGGCGACCTGCCTGATCCCTTCCGCCCCCGAAATATAGATCTTCCAGGTTGTCTCCGTTTACATCCCCCTTACATAGAGCCGGGCCCTCATGCGATCGCATAAAATTCAGAAGCGGCTCGCGGCTGAATTCATCAAATCCGTATTGCCTGTGAATAAAGTCCGATAACCCGTTTACATGGACTTCCTCAAGCAATGTATCATTGTTTTCATTGGATGATACAATGCCTGAAACGGGTTGATCTTTGTCGCCCGGCAGATGTACAGGTCCCCGCATCGGCACTTGTATCTGATTACGTTCTGCATCGGATTGTTGCACCTCAAGCATCCGGGGCAATTCGATATCATACAAAGCCTGAGCGCTCCCATCCGGCCATCGAACGATAAGAGAATCTACGCTCTGTATTTCACCCAGCCCCACATGCAACCCGGGTTCCATGCTTGATTGAAACCCTTTCTGTAAATAGTGCTCTCTGAACCAATACCGATCACCTGCCCATACATGAAGCTGTGCACCGATACCAAACCGGTTACCGCCTTCTCCCTGCAGATGAATCCGAAGCCAGTTATGCCCGTCTCGCAGTTCAGGAGCTTTGTTGCGATAGATCCTGGCTCCTCCATTCACATCATTCAGAATAAGTTCCAGTGCTCCGTCTGCGTTCAAATCCGCCCAGGCGGCGCCTGTTGAAAATCCGGGCCTCTCCAGTCCCCATTCGGCGGTACTTTCATCAAATTCTACTCCGTTTCGGTTGCTGAATGCCCTGTTTGGAACGGGCGTACTGCTCATGGCATCCATCAGGTTCATAATGACATTCTCTTCACCCGACTGGACCATTTGTCCGATTACGCGCGGATTGGCAACCTGTTCTATATAGTCCTGATCCAGCAAATCCTTGTAGATCCCGTTTGCCACGAATATATCGCTGAATCCGCTGTTGTCCAGATCTGCAATAAGGGTTGCCCAGCTCCAGTCCGTAGCATGAACGCCTGACAGCCGTCCTATCTCCGAGAACCCACCCTGATCACCGTTGTTCAGCTGAAGGGTATTCCGGGTAAACTTGTGATGGAATCCCTTGTCAACATTTTCCCTGTACTCCTCCCAGGTTTCCAGGGTCATTTTGGATTTGAGCCTTGACTCATCATAGGGAAACATATCGGTGACAAATATTTCAGGCCAGCCGTCATTATTTATATCTGCGATATCCGACCCCATAGAGCTGAAACTCAGGCTTCGAATAAAATTGGTGAGTGACTCAGTAAATGTACCGTCACCATTGTTGATATAGAGGTAATCGCGCTCAAAGAAATCATTGGCTACATACAGATCCGGATATCCGTCGCGGTTCAGGTCACCCGCAGATGCGCTTAATCCAAATCCGATCAGGCTGCTGTAGATTCCCGCATCAACTGTCACATCCGTAAATGTGCCACCATCATTGCGATAGAGCTTGCTGGCACCCTGTACATCGGGGATCTCACGCTGCTCACCGGTAAAACCCTGAAAGCTGCCAATATTCTGAAAGGAATTGGCCACAAGATACAGATCCAGGTCTCCATCCAGATCATAATCAAAGAAGAGTCCATGGGTCGATAAATTTTCATCTCTCAGGCCATATTCCTGGGATGATTCCGTAAATGTGAGTCCGCTGCCATCCTTTAGTTCACTGGTATCTCCATTATTGATATAAAGCCGGTTATGCCGGTCTTCCCCACCCGGCTCCCCGGATACCGTAACATACAGATCCAGCAGGCCGTCACCATTCACATCGGCCATGCTCGCCCCGGTCGACCAGATACCATCGCTGTTGAGTCCGGCACTTACGGTTACATCGATAAACCTGAAATCACCCTGGTTCACATAGAGCCGGTTGGATACCATATTGCCGGTAAAAAAAAGATCCGGAAACCCATCGCCGGTAACGTCACCCACGGCTACACCTCCCCCGTTATAGAAATTCCTGAAGATGTACATGTTGAACTCTTCCGTTGGATAGAGAAGATTTTCGAAATCCACACCGGTTTGTTCAGGTGAGAGTTCTTCAAAAAGAGTTTCAGACCGATCTCCAGCCCCGCCTGAACAGCTGAATAGTATGAAGACCATTGAAAGGGAAAGCAGATAACCGGGACGCGGCAATTTCAACATTCGAAGATTTACCTGGTTAAAAATCGATTTGAACAGTGAATATAATGCCAAAAAAAAAGGGTTGCCACACGAGGTGACAACCCTTTGATATAAATGATACTTACTGAAATCTAGTAATCAGGATGCTGCGTTAATGGGAACGTAGCAGTTCCTGAAGCATCAATCTGAGGCTGTGGAATCGGCATAATGTTTTTGTATGCCAATCCATGCGCTGATTTCTCCCACCATGCATCACCCCATGCATCGAAGCGGATCAGATCCGTTCGACGGAGTGATTCCTGGAAGAATTCACGTCCACGCTCTGCGAGGAACTCTTCTGCACTCAGATCACCGGAATTGTACGGTGTAGCACCGGCTCGCTGGCGGATCTGGTTCACCAAAGCGATGGTTTCCGTATCATTCCAGTTGTTATTGAGCCTTGCAATGGCTTCCGCTTTGTTCAAAAGAACTTCACCATAACGAAGGAGCGGGAAATCATTGTCCATATCCGGAAGCTGACCGATCTTGTGAGAGAATTTCCCAAGTCGGGCACCAGCCTGACGTGCACCATTGGGTGCCAGTTCGTTGATTTCCGGAGTGTAATTAATAGCTGCACCACTCTCGGTATCTCCGGTAGCTGCCTCGTTATCCGGATTGAATGCAACATCCAGAATTGGGTTGCCATTCAGATCAAACTGCGGACCGGCTACAAAGAAAGCGTCCTTACGACCGTCATTATCATCATACGCATCGTAAAATGCTTCCAGGGTGGAATAACCGTTCCATGGCTGCTGCTGGAAGTCGTAGGTCAGCTGACTCGGATAGTGAAAAGTCATCTGTCCGAAGTTCATGCCTGTACCGGTAGCTTCGTCGTAAGGCACGACAAATATGTGCTCAATGCTTCCAACATTAGCAGGACCGAAAACAGAATCGAAATCTCCCTGAGGACCCAAATCATAAATACCTGAATCGATCACTTCATCAGCCGCATCGATTGCGTTCTGCATGGCAAGATCATAATTCAGGCTACCGGGTGCATGTGTACCAGTGCCGGGCACATATGGATATGGCCGGTTGTACACGTCTGCGTTCAGATAGAGTCGAGCAAGCAGCGCGTAAGCAGCTCCAGAACTGATTCTGGCATACCCTGCCGTCTCGTTGAGGTCTGGCAGCGCGTCAAGAATTTCGTTCACAACGAAATCATACACTTCAGGCCGGTCAACCTGCTCAGAGTCAACTCCGGGTTCCGTAATGATCTTGATTCGGCCAAACATGTCCATAAGTCTCCAGTAGTAATATGCGCGTAGTACGCGGAGTTGGGCCGTTTGGTTTGCATCAAGAGTAGCGTTTGCAAGCAATTCATTTGTCTGCGTAACACCACCATAGTTACCGCCCCATGAGGCATCCAGCCCCGGATTGGTAGGTCGGAAGTCATGACGGTGCATATTCAGCCAGATTCCACCGTCAAACCAGTCACCACCTTTCTGGGTGATAACCGCTTCGTCAGTTGAAACCTCAGTTACAGTAAAATACGTACTGTGGTTAGCAGTACCGGGTAATAATGTACTGAATGCAGCATTCAGTCCGTCATTGGGTACCGGCCGGTTTACGTTCTCGCTGGCTCCGAATCCGGGATTACTGGGATCGAATGATTCTGTAAAATCTGATCTCAGATTTTCATCCAGATCCGTACATGCAAATCCCGCAAACACAAGCAGCAATACAGATACTATTTTTATTAAATGTTTCATTGTGTTTTGCTTTTGGTTTAAAATCCTATGTTAACCCCGAACGTAAGTGTTCGCGCGGTAAAGTAGTTGTTACGACGGTCGATACCGGCTGACAGTACATCAGCAAAAGCTGGCAGTCGTCCACCATTATCAACGGTTCCACGATCCTGCAGAACAGGCTCGGGATCAATTCCAGTGTAGTTGGTAATCGTGAATGCATTTTCAAGCGTTACATAAGCCCGAACTCTTCGGAATGCATCAATGCTGGATACATCGAAGTTGTATGCAAGTGTCACGTTATCAAGTTTCACAAAATCAGCTTTCTCTACATACAGGGAGCTAAACTGTGACACGGTCAAACCTTCAACCGCTTTATCAGTAATAACCCTGTTATAGGAGTTAATGGCACCCGGATCAATCGGCTCATAGAAAGCGCGATAGGTGTTTACGAGACTGTGACCAAATGCACCTCGGAAGAAGGCATTCAACTCCCAGTTCTTGTAATTTACCTGGTTGGTCCAGCCGAGTGTGAAATCAGGAAATCCTTTACCAAGCTGTTTGAAGTCACCATTTTCGTCAAGAGCGTTACCTTGCGACGCGAGAACCTGACCGTCTCCGTTGAGATCGGCAAAGATTGGTTCTCCGTTGCTGTCAACTCCTGCAAAAACAGGACCCCAGATCTGGCCAATAGATTCGCCAACTGCAACACGGATCATATTTGTAGCGTTCTGACCCGGAGCACCCAGGTTTGCACGCATCTGCTCATCAATGATGAACTCTTCAAGTGTCGTGGAATAGGTGTCGAATACGATACCTGTATTCCAGAATACATTCTGAGACTGATAAGCGTCATAGTTTGCGGAAAACTCAAGTCCGTATGTTCTCAGACGACCTGCGTTCTGATACTGTGTACCGGATGGGAAAAGATCCGTTGGTACCGCAATCTCAAGAATGAAGTCATCGATGTCACGAGTATAAACATCCAGGGCACCGGTCAGTCTGTCATCAAACAGGCCATAGTCAATACCCAGGTTAATCTCTGTTTTCTCTTCCCATTTCAGATCCGGGTTGCCATCTCTTACCAAAGCAACGGTACCGCCGTTGGCGAAGCTATAGCTGTAAAGATCCTGTGCAAGTCCGTTAGGACCAGGAAGAGCACCGGTTACACCGTAACCGAGACGAACTTTCAACTGAGTAACGGCATCAATGTCAACAAACCGGCTGATGTCGGTACCGATACTGAAGGCCGGGAAATTACCCCACTGATTCTCAGGACCGAGCTTGGTAGAACCTTCACGTCTGAATGACGCATTAAAGAAGATTCCATTATCCCAGGTCAGGTTCAATCGAGCGAAACCGGCAATAATTCTTTCATCAGGAGTAGCATAGGAATCCAGAAAAACATTCTGAGCATTTCCAAGTACCCTGTCACCTGAAAGGTCGATACCATAGTAACTCTGTACGTTGGTAGGCAGGTTACCCAGTTCAATGGTCAGTCCTTCCTGGAATGATTCCTGGAATGAATAACCACCGGTAATGGTAGCGTCCAGCCTGTCCATAAAGGTGTTGTTATAAGAAGCATATGCTTCAAACAGCGTGAATTCGCGATCTTCAAAATATCGTCGGGCCAGACCATTTCGGTTTAGTCCGCGGAAGAAAGAAGTGCTTGGGTAGAATTCACCAAAAGACTGGGAGTTAAACTGACGTGCAAAGTTTGCGTTGATCGATACATTTTCGATCGGATCAAACTGAGCCTGCACATTATAGTTAATAGCTTTTCTTTGACCTTCATTTACGTTCTGCTCATAAATGGCAACCGGGTTAAAGTTGTCGAACAGAATCGCCTGGAAGTATTCTCCGTTATCGAAAAAGATCGGTGCGGTCGGATTATAAAGTACCGCATACCGAAGTGCTTCCTCAAACGAGTTATCAATATTTCGTTTTGTGGTAGAAGCATTCAATGTCAGGGTCAGCCTGTCATCAAGCGTGTTGTGTGTAATGTTGGCACGCGCGTTGATTTGCTGGAATCCTGAATTTTGAAGAATACCGTTTACATCACGAAGGTTGGTGGATACGCGGTAAATCGTGTTACCGGTTCCTCCTGAAATAGCGATGTTGTGGACGTTGGAAACACCTGTTCGTGTTACCTCATCCTGCCAGTCGGTTACAGATCCAAGATCGTTACCGCCTGCATCGATATATTCCTGGGCTGACATCACAGGCTGCTGATTGGCAACCATTGCAGCTGATACATAACCATTATAATCAAGTCGGATATTTCCATCAGGATCTCCGGTGTCGTAGGTTCCTTTCTTGGTAGTAACCAGGATTACACCTGAAGAACCACGTGTACCGTAAATAGCGGCAGCAGATCCGTCTTTCAATACGTCAACAGACTGAATGTCGCTCGGATCCACGTTGGCAAGGTCAGCACCGATAACGCCGTCAATTACGACAAGCGGCTCCGTGTTGGCACCTACGGTAGAAAGTCCTCTCAGACGGATGGTTGACCCGGCGTTCGGGTTACCTCCCCTGTTTGTTACGTTCAGACCGGCAACTTTTCCTTGAAGCAGCTGAGCCGCATCATTCACGTTACCTTGGTTGAAACGCTCTTCATCAACACTTGCAACAGCAGATGTAATTTCACGCTCTTCCTGTGTACCATATCCCACAACTACCACGTCAGCGAGCTGTCGAATATCCGGTTCGAGTTCAATATTAATAGTTGTTCGTCCGTTAATCTCAACTTCCTGAGTAATATATCCGATGAAAGATACCACCAGAACATTCAGATTTTCCGGTACCCGAAGCGTATACGAACCGTCCATAAGTGTTGTTGTACCTATGGTGGATCCGGTTGCTTCAGCTGATCCTTGAACAACGATACTAGCACCCGGCAGGGGCTCTTCGTCTGTAGCATCAATCACGGTACCCGTGATCTCAATTCGGTTTTGGGCTTGTGCTTCATTCATCCCTAATCCAATCACCATCACAGCACATACAATAAAGCATGTAAACGCTTTCAGTATGGCTCCTGAAAAGTTCCTGGCAGGTAATGAACTCAACAAGTCTGATTTGGAAAAGGAGCTTTTCCGTAGCTTTATACCATTCATATCTGTTGTTTTGTGTTAATGGTTATGAGCGTTCCGTTCAGAGGAGTAGTCTTCACACGTACACGTCCGTAGGAACAGCCACTATTATAAAAAAAGCCCTTCCATAAAACAAAGTTTTACAGAGGTAAAATGTGCATTTAAAGACCGACAAGGCTTAAAGCTGTTACGAAAGATGCTGTTCTTGGCACGCATTAACGGTTGGAAGCGCTTTTTTGAAAAACTCAGATCGCTTTATCGAATTTGTTAAAAAAAGAGATTATGCCTTAAAAATATCAGGCTCAATCAGTTAGAGGCTTGCTTACCCTAATTGTCAGCACTTTAGAAAATCTGTTTAAGTTTACAAAATGAATCTGTATGTGAGTAGAATTCTAAAAACAGAAAACATCCCATGTACTCTTTTTTTTGTAAAAACTGAAGTTTTGAATACACTCGATGACGTTTAACAGACAAAAATATTTTGTTTACAATCCTTTTTCAGAGCGTAAATGTTGAATATCTGTCTTGTAAAACACAATATCAT
>JAWVZW010000045.1:0-9662 GCA_033721975.1 Balneolaceae bacterium | reverse complement strand
TTTTAAACTGCCTGAGCGCAAAAAAGCTGTCGACGCTGATGGCTGCAACATTCGCATTTAATGAATTGAACATCTTCATATTGTCGCGAGCACTGCACAATTCTTCAGTACAGACCCCGGAGAATGCAACAGGAAAAAATAAAAGGACCGCTTTACCATCCTGCGTGAGATCTTTTAAGGATATGGGCTTGCCTTCCGTATTCTGAAGAGTAAAGTTTTCTACTGTATCACCTATTTTCAATTCCATTTGGTCTGATATTCGTGCTTAATAACTATAGATTACCCGGGTCTTTATACAGGTTTGTTTCAGATAATATCACAGGAACTGCAATTGAGGCACCAATCATTCCGACTGATAACAAAGATTGCCACATCCACTGCTGGATCGTCATAAACATTGGCGCATACCAAAACAGAACATAGGCCCCAAAAAAGGATAATACGGTAATAACAGCGATCCACTTCTTTTCGAACAATGAAAAGTGCGCCACCGTTAAAAACAGCAATGCCAGAACCGATCCTCCTTGTATGATCATCAAAATCAGATGCGTAAGTGCTTCTGTTCCCTGTATTAACGGGTAGAAAAGCAATATGGCTGCCGGAAGGTAAACAAACGGGTATGGATACCGTGATATCTCAGGTCGTAGACGTCTGATCGACATCAGGATAAGAATCAGCAGCAATACCATCATGACAATTGCCATATATTCGGCTATTACTTCCCTATTCGGGATGTCCACATAGGTAAGAAATTCCTCCAGGAAAGATAGTATCAGAATAACGGTCCCTGCTGCAAGCGCATCACCCCTGTCCTTTCCCATCCTCGAGATATATAAATACACAGAACACGGAATTACCAGCAATAAGAGAACCTGGCTCCACACAGTGCTTAATTCATTTCAGATTTACGATTCTCAACTCGTTGATTGATCTCGCGCGTTTTCAACTTTTCATTTTGGTGTATAAGAACCAGGTCGGCGATCTCTTTAAGAATCTTTCTTTCAGATTGAACCATTCGGGAAGAAAATTCATAGAGAGACAGACGGCTTCCATCTTCAAGTTTAAGTACTCTCTCCCAATCAATTAAAGGAATCTTCTTAAGAAAGTTTATAAGCGCTGCCCTGTGTTTTACAATCTTATTCAGAACGGTAAATACATCTCTTTTATCTCCATCCGGATCATTCAGAACATTCTGAAATTCTTCTTCAAGATCAGATATCGGTGCAGCCGTGATGATCCGATTCTCAGTAAAAACCTTTTCGACAACCGGACGAAAGTAGTTTACCTGTAGGTAATCGAGATAACGCAGATAGTCAATAATTGATAATCCATCGGGCGGGGTTTCATTGAAAGGCACCTGATCTATGACATATTTCAGAGCCTCAGCCTCATCCTGCAAGTAGGTCACATCATCCAGTAAATTTTCATACTGTTTCTGTGTAACCTCACGGTCGGTCATCATACAGTTTGGCGTTGTATTAGAATGAGATTAAACAGACCAGTTGGATGAAGCTTTGGTTGCATCATTTCTTTTCTGCTGCTCCAGCATGTCTACCAGGGAAAGACCCGTATTCCATTCTCTGTCTCGATCGCGCACGGAATGAATATTATTTTCTTCCTGAAAATCCCAGAATTGACCAAATTGACGATTTTTGTACTCTTTCAGGTAATCGAGACGTTCTTTAAGGTCTTCTTTGGGTACCAATAGTCGCTGTTTGTCATAAACAGCATCTTCACGTGATTCGAATACAATATCATAATCCTTGCTCATCACGATTGCCTCTTCAGGGCAAACTTCTTCACAGTATCCGCAATAGATGCATCGAAGCATATTGATCTCAAAAAAGTTTGGGTACCTCTCCTTTGGATCATCGGAGTCCTCATTTGCCTGCATACTGATGGCAAGCGGCGGACATGCTCTGGCACAAAGACCGCATGCTACACATCGCTCCCTCCCCTCGTCTTCTACCAATACCGGACGGCCCCTGAATATCGCAGGCGGATCCCATTTCTCTTCCGGGTAGTTAAGGGTAAACTGCGGGGCAAACATTTGCTTGAATGTATACCAAAGTCCTTTAAAGATTTCAGGAAGATAGATTCGTTCAAGAAATGAAAGTTTTCTTTCCCGGGTGAAATCTTCACTTAATGAATTAGCAGCGGGTTGGTCGAGATTCTTCTGCATGCCTGTATGTGCAAATTTAATGACTGACAGTTAATGGATTGAAAATAACCCTTTGATGCATGGCTTTCAAAAGTTATTGATGGGTTTAGCCGTTATTTTTGACGGAATACCATAGTAATCGGCACACCCTCAAAGCTAAACTGTTCGCGGATCTTATTTTCAAGAAAACGCCTGTAGTTGGGCGGCAGTTCCTCAGGATTATTCATAAAGAATTTAAATACCGGCGGGTTGTTTTTTACCTGTACTGCATACTGAATTTTCAGCTTTTTCCCCCTTTTTACTGGCAGTGGCCGCTCTTTTAAAATTATGTCGACAAAGTTGTTTAGCTCAGGCGTTGAAATCTTTTTCTTTCTTTCCTCCAATACTTTTTCGGCAACATCAAGCACTTTCTCAATTCGCTGACCTGTTAAAGCCGAAATGGAGATGATGGGTACATAATTCAGCGTTGCCACTTTACCATATATATACTCTTCGAACTCCTTCAGCAGGTTGGTGTCTTTATCCGGCACACTATCCCATTTATTGAGAGCGATGAGGATGCCCTTATTGAATTTTTCGGCTTCGCGAAGGATCCGTTTATCCTGCTCATCAAAACCCTGCATTGCATCCAAAAGTAAAACCACCACATCAGCTTCACGGATGGATTTATCGGTTCGTACCGTACTGTAGAACTCGATATTTTCTTTTACCTTCGCTTTTTTACGAAGTCCGGCAGTATCCACAAGCGTATAATTTCTGCCTTTATACTCCAGAAGACTATTGATGGAATCCCTGGTCGTACCCGGTATATCCGTCACAATACATCGGTCACTTTTGAGCAGTGCATTCATCAGGCTGCTTTTTCCAACGTTGGGTCGCCCTACAAAAGCAATTTTTGGGTGTCTGTCTTCTTCCTCTTCTTTCTCAACTTCAGGAAGCAGTTCCACTACCCTGTCCAGTAAATCTCCTGTCCCGCTTCCGCTTATGGCTGAAACCGGATAGATGGTTTCAAAGCCAAGCTCATAAAACTCATACGACTCGAGTACTTTCTCTTCATTATCCGCCTTGTTGACTACACAGAGAACAGGCTTATCCTGCTTTCTGAGGATCTCGGCAACGGCCTTATCCAGCGAATTGACCCCGCTCTCCGTGTCCACTACAAAGAGAATCAAATCGGATTCCTCGATTGCAATATGAACCTGCTCGCGAACACCGGTAGTTATAACGTCCGGATCATCCGGCAGGTAGCCGCCTGTGTCGATAATGGTAAAATCGCGTCCGTTCCAGAAACTTTCTCCATAGTGCCGGTCGCGCGTTACACCATACTCATCGTGAACGATTGCTTTACGCTCACCAATAAGCCTGTTGAAAAGTGTGGATTTTCCTACATTGGGTCGTCCGACGATAGAAACGGTTGCTTGCATGAACTGAATTCTTCAAATTTGTTTATGTAATCAAGGTAATGATTTTTAGTTTAATCAAATGCTTGAAACACTCTACAATTATTTTGGTTTTGTTGGCTCTCTGGTTGTAGCCTTCTTATCATTTCTCTTCCTTGTATTCTGGATTGCGGGTGTAGCCGGAATTACCCTGGATAAGAAGAAACCGGCAACTCACTTCATTTATATTTTTTTAGCGGTCTGTATTCCCATTTATCCGGTCATATGGCTGATTGTGGATATGATCAAACAGAAGCAAGAACTCAGGAGACTTTAAAAACAATAGTAGATCCCGCAATTCAGGCGCTATCGCTATCCTTTTTTTCTTCTGCCGGTTCGTCCAGCAAAGGCGTATCCTCATTCTCTTCCACCAACAGCCAAGGCTCCAGCAGTCCTGAATCTATATCCTCAATGAATCTGGACGGCTGTGAAAAATAGTCCCCGTATCGGCTTTGAAAAAGTGCCGGATAGGTAATAAAGAGATTCTCCTTTGCCCGGGTTACGGCCACATACATCAATCGGACCTCTTCATCCATCTGTTCCGGGTCATCAATGGCATAGCCCGATGGCAGAATGCCGTCGAGGCACTGTATGATGAAGACATTTCTCCATTCCAGTCCTTTTGCGGAATGGATTGTGCTTAATACCAATGGAGATTCATCCTTTTCCGATGCTTCCGTATCAATCACGGTTGATTCTATCGGATCCAGCGCGAGCTGCTCAATAAGCTGTTCGAGGCTCTGATATGTTCCTGAAATATCCACAAACGTTTCCAGATCCTTCATTCTTTTCGGATAATCATCAAAACGCTTTTTGCAGAAGGAAGCATAGTAGGTCACAATTTCCTGAAGCTGCTCGGTAACAGAACCGTCCAGCTGTCTGAGTTTTGCAAATAGTTCACTTAACGCTCTCAGCTGAACGAGATATTTTTCACTTGCATTGGGAGCACGATCAGGCTCAAAGGGATTTCCGCCCGTATGCGCCCAGTGGAACAAATCTTCAGCTGTCTTCGGACCGATCCCATCGATCAGCATCAATACACGGTTCCAGGATATGAGATCCTTTGGATTCTGAAGAACCCTGAGATGTGCCAGCACGTCCTTTACATGTGCGGCCTCCGTAAACTTCTGCCCCCCATACTTTACATAAGGAATATTCTTATTGTTCAGAACCACCTCAAGATCGAAAGAGTCACGCCCGTTTCTGAACAAAACGGCGGTATCAGCCAGTTCATAGCCCTGCTCCCTCAGGTTTAGGATCATTTGGGAAACAAACCGACTCTGGTCATTCATATTGGCAGCTTTAACCAGCCCGGGTAGATCTCCTTTTCCATTTTTTGTGTAGAGTTTTTTATCAAACTTATCGGTTGCTTCTTCCAAGATCCGATTGGCCACATCCAGAATCCGTTGAGTAGACCGGAAGTTTTCCTCCAGTTTGATCACTTTTGTTTCCGGGTACTCTTGTGGAAAACTGAGCATGTTTTTAGGATCGGCTCCCCTGAACGAATAGATGCTCTGTGCATCATCACCCACGGCCATAATGTTTTGGTGAACGGACGAAAAAAGATTCGCCAGCTCGGCCTGCAATGCGTTGGTATCCTGGTATTCATCAACCATGACGAACCGATGCCGGGCAGCAATACTGTTCCTCAGTTCCTCGTTTTGAAGCAGCATATCCCGGGTTTTCACCAGCAGGTCATCAAAGTCCATAACATAGTTTAACTCTTTGTAGGCCTTATAGTCGGAATAGATCTTCTCAATTAATTCAATGTGACTTGTAAACTGAGGATATTCAGTTTCAACCAGATCCCTTATCGGCACCTGACGGTTAACCGAAGAGCTGAACATGAAGTAAAGAGTCGACTTTTTGGGAAAACGGCTTTTGGTTTTGGGAAGATCCTGCCTGCTGCGAACCAGGTTTACAGCATCCATGGCATCCTGTGCATCGATTATGGTAAAGTTTTCCGGATATCCGATGGCTTGTGCATGCCGGTGCAGAATTTTACTGCAGTAATGGTGAAATGTCCCCCCTTCTACCCTATGACAGCGTTCATCCAAAATCTGGCTGGCTCGCCTCAGCATTTCCTGTGCAGCTCTTCGGGTAAAAGTAAGCAACAGAATCTCGGACGGGTCGACACCGCTTTCTACCAGGCGGGCAACCCTATAAATAAGTGTTCTGGTTTTTCCGGTACCAGCTCCCGCAACAAGCAATAGAGGGCCATTCACTTGAGTCACAGCTTCAAATTGAGCAGGATTCAGTAAATCCTCGTATTGAATGGAATAACTGGCAGCTGTATGATCGTCCCGGGAGAGTACAAATTTCTTCATGCTCTAAACTATCAAATCTACTTATATGTAAAAAGTATGTTTTACTGAAATCAAGCAGATTCGATTCAGGCGTTATTTGTATTCATAACGCTTTTTTGCTACCGTAGTCGTTTCGGCAAAAGATTATAAAACAAACCAATGCGAAGAAATCATTCTATTCAGACTCTTTTATCAGATTTGAAATGCTTCAACATGCAATCCATTTTTTTTTGGAGCAATCATTTTCTTCGCTTCGATTCATTTAACGTAAAAAACGTTCGACCGCCAGCAGCAGTCCGTTAAATTTGTGCAACAGTTCAGGGAATTACAAGCGGCGGAGTCCCCTTTTCTGCTACTCAGACATTTAGGATGACTGATTAAAGTCACGTTCATTGTATTTACCCTGCGAAGATGCCTTCTTTATTTCATCGATATTTGATTGGAGTTAAATTCTAAATTCTTGAGACCCAATTTTCAGTCGTAAAACATCAATGTTTTTCAAAACACTATTTACCAAACGTTATCGTTTCTTTAAAAGTCATTGTATATCAAAATCTTACGGAGACCTATTTTGCACAAAATCATTCGTCCGATTGAGAAATTTCACCATTTGATCTATCCACGATTATTGAAATTAGCCCTTGCTCTTCTTGCAGTCATAGTTGTAAGTCAGATTTCCCATGCCAGGCAGCAGCAATCCATCGAATTTGTTCAGCAGTTCAGGGAAATACAGAATGATTTCACCCGGGAGCGAATTTATCTTCATACGGATCGTAATTGGTACGTTCATGGCGATCGAATCTGGCTTTCAGCGTATATCACAGCAGGCTCTCTATACCGCCCTTCAGCGATCAGCAGTGTTCTTTATGTGGAACTCTTCGATCCTGAAGGATCTCTGGTGGAACGCGTTCAGCTCCGCATAGAAAGCGGAAGGGCTACCGGCAGTATCACCTTCAATAATACAGATCCGCGATCGGGTACTTACCGGTTACGTGCTTATACTGCCTGGGCCAAAAATTTTGGTGATTCATACATTCACGAGTCAGATATTGCCGTTCTATCCGAAGATGGACAGGAGAATATAGCTGATGACGAAAGTCAATCACCCGATCTTCAGTTTTTTGCCGAAGGCGGACCGTTTATTGCCGGACTCCCTCAGCGTATCGCGTTTAAGGCGATCGGAAGTGATGGCCTCAGCCGTTCCGTATCCGGTTGGTTATATACGCAAGACCGGTCGGACTCCGTCCGATTTGAGTCGGAGTTTAATGGGATGGGTGTGATTGAAGAGTGGGTCTCGGATGAAGCCGGGGCTTTTGCAATTGCGGAAATTGATGGTGAAACGATCAGAGAAACACTTCCAGAACCGGTTTCCAGTGGCTCCTATCTGAATGTTGATAAGAATGAAACAAACTTTCTGGTAAGCATACAAAGCAATAATTCTCAGGCTCAAAGTGCTCAGCTGCTTCTGTTTGCACACGTACGGGGTGAAATCTACTACGCATCGATGGTGCTTATGCAAGAAGGTATTGGAAACACAACGATTCCCTTTGATCAGTTTCCTACAGGTATTGTTCATTTTACACTGCTTGACACGGACGGCATACCTGTCTCGGAGAGACTCGCCTTTAATAAAAACAGCCTCGACAATGTAGATACTGAATTGCAGCTTGATGAGGATTCGTATGGGTTACGGGATGAAGCTGCCCTTACCCTGGTCGTAGCGGATGGTGAAAATGTACTGGTACCGGCTGAGACCAGCCTTTCTGTTTTTGATGATACCTATGCTAACTATCGGCAGTACTCCACCGATATCCGAAGCAGGTTGTATCTGGAAACTGAAATACGGGGACATATTGAGGATCCGGGATATTATTTCAGCAACGAACCTAACGCCGACAAGTATCTGGATAACCTTCTGTTGAGCCAGGGATGGCGATCTTATGACATGCAGTCTGTTTCAGATAGAAGCGATATCAATCTATTTTCTCTGCCTGAAGAAGGATTTTCGCTAACGGGAACAATTAAGAGCGGATTCAGAGGGCGTCCGCTTGAAAATGCTACGGTTGCTTTCTCTCTCGAGAATAGAGAAGGAGATATGGATATCGTCACAACCGGTCCTGACGGTAAGTTCATGATTTCCGGAATAGATGTGGAAGGTGCAGCTTCATTTACGCTGCGGGCGAATAATGAAAATGGAAGTGACAGGGTACAGATTGAGCTGGACAATCAGTTCAGTAATCTTGAAAACTCCATCTCCCCGCCAAGACGAAATCTCGTTGAACTGTATTTTAACGAATCAGATACCGGAACTGAAAGTACACCCCAGATAGCAGAATTGGATAACCTGACTGAAAGATCCAGAGATGCAAGAGTCAGGACTGACCAGTTTCTGGAAGCTCAGTTATATGGTGAGCTGGATGAAATTACAGTGACAGCAGAATCTGAACGAGTTGATGAACAAGAACAAACCAGACGAATCGCGAATAGGCCAAGTCAACGGATTGACCTTGATGAAAAAGATAATCTCTCAGTATTGCCGATCGAGATTATACTAAATCAGATTCCCGGCGTGAGTGTAATTGAGAAAAAAATTGAAATCAATACTGGCTTCATGAATTTTGGAGGTACATCACTACCGCCTCCACTTATATTAGTCGATGATGTTCAAACCGATGTATCCTTCCTTCTGAATATGTCACCGGCTGATATTAAGACAATCAACGTTTTCAGGCGAGCCGTTGAATTGGCATCATTCGGTGTTTCCGGCACCGGTGGCGTAATTTCAGTTCGCACCCGACGGGGTGACGCCGGTTACGCAGAAAATGAAAGAGGCACAATTACCGGACGTTTACGCGGTTATCAGCAGCCTGTACAGTTCTATTCCCCGCAATATGGAGTTACGGTTCCAAGAGATATCGAAGAACCGGATAATCGTATTACGCTACACTGGGAGGGCGATCTGAGTATACCGGAAACAGGCGGAACCCTTCGCTTCTGGACCAATGATGTACCATCAAGGTATCGGATCGTCTTGCAGGGAATCACAGAGAACGGAATTCCTTTTTCGGCTACGCGTACGTTTGATGTTTCTGATTGACTCCCGGTTTCATGGGAGTAAACTGCTCTCTCATTAAACTCTGCAGTTTTGAAGCAAGTATTTTACGATCATCGGATGAAACAGCTTCCGGGCTGAATGTCACGACACAGTCAATATGTGTGGTTTTTGCCAGACGAATCGCGTGCTTTGCCAATGATATATTCGTATACCAGCAAACTGACTCATTTGCCGGCAGATCGGATTCGCCGGTTTCGTAATAAAGAGTGGCCGCATGAACCGGAAGATTGGCATCGATAGCCGTCTGCAGCAAGGGTGAACGCAGACGGAGGATTTGGGAACCATCGGAGGTAGTACCCTCGGGAAAAATCAGCACTCCCTGGTGATCGTTGAGTTTTTCCATTTGCTCCCGATTTACCCGGTCTACATCACATCTCAAGGATCTGTCAATGAAGATAACACCCAGCGTTTTAGCCATATAACCAATAAGCGGCCACGAACGGATCTCTTGCTTTGCGATAAAAGTACAGTCCAGAACGCCATACAGAGGAACCACATCCAGATAGCTTACGTGGTTCGATACGATGACAAATGGTGGTTTCGGAGCCTCTCCCCTTACACTCAGCTTGATATTCAGAATTTTACAAACTCCACGGCTCCAGTGTTTCAGCAGCCTGTTACGCCAGGGATCTACCGGTTTA